>WGBB01000025.1 GCA_015494505.1 Nitratiruptor sp.
GAATCTTTTTATCGTCAAGCACGATCGCATTATCGAGACTTCCGCCTCGTGCTAGACCGATGGAACGGAGATACTGCACCTCGTGCAAAAAGCCGAATGTCCTCGCCTTTGCAATTTCTTGTAAATAGGCCTTGGTGCTAAAAACAAATCGTCGCTGCTGCGTGGCTATAACGGGATGGTCGAATCTGATGGTAAAATCGAGTGCAAACTCTCGGCTCGGGCTCAATCGCACAAACTTCTCACCCTCGCGCACTTCTACATCTCTTTTTATGCGAAGCACTTTTTTGGGAGCGTTTTGCTCTACTATACCCGCTTCATCGAGCAGCATGCAGTAGCTGGCTGCACTCCCGTCCATGATGGGTACTTCGTCGTTGTCGAGAATGATGTTGAGGTTGTCGATACCGTAACTATACACGGCGCTCATAAGATGCTCGATAGTGGAGATGACCACACCTTCTTTGCCGATAACGGTGGCCATCTTCGTATCCACTACATTCTCGGGAGAAAGAGGAATAGCGACCCCTTTGTCGCTACGCACAAAGGTGATACCTCCTCCGGCAGGTGCCGGCTCGAGGCGCATGCGTACGGGCACGCCTTTGTGCAGTCCGATACCTACTAGCTCCACACTCTTTTTTATCGTTCTTTGTCTCATCGCATCCCTTTACGGCATTGTACCATATTTACCTATTCATCAATCACTTTACGCGCCTCGGCCAGTACATCCTTTATGCGCGTTTTTATCCAGTTTTTGTCCATCCACTCTTGGGGTCGTACCTCGATGCCTTGCACCAAGACTCCAAAATGCAGATGGTCACCCAGTGCCAGCCCGGTGTTGCCGGTTTTGGCTATGGTCTCACCACTGCTTACCTCATCGCCTTTTTTTACATACACCGTAGAGCAGTGTCCATAAATCGTATAAAGACCCAGGCCGTGTGAAATCATCGGCATGTAGCCGTAAATCCCATTATAATCGGCAAAAACCACGCGTCCGGGATTACTCGCTATTATCGGTGCATGACGTACACTTGCTAAGTCAAGCCCCATATGATATGCATTGCTAATGAGTTTGCCTTCGTAGTAATAAAAACGATGTGTCCCGAAACTCGCCACCGGAGCGGCATTTTTGAGAGGATAAAAAGGCTTGATAGAAAAGTCGCTGATGCGCTCTTGCGGCACTTTGGCACTCAATGTGTGGATGAGCTTTTCGTTCATCGCTCGAAGCTTTTCGTTTACAAAACGAAATCGCTCTACCGGGCTCATATTTTTGGTTTCGGGATAGTCTGATGCTAAATCACTCACCTTGCCTTCTAAGAAACTCTTTTTGAGTGTGATTTTGCTGGTTTTATATGTTCGTTCTCTTAAATAGAGCGGCACATGCGCCTTAGCTTTGTTTCCGGCTTTGTCAAAAGCCACGATATCGGCTCGAAAGCGTCGCTGCTGCAAAGGCCATGCGATGAGCGCCGCATAATACCCCTCTTTGTAAAAAGGCTCCGCATAAAATTTTTTGCCGAAATTTGTTTTAATGTAAAAATCTTTAAGGTTCTCATCCTTGCAGTAAAAAACCACGAGAGCACTACCGCCGCGATTGATGGCGTAGGAGTTGGTGACGACCGAGAGCTCCGGCTTTTTGCGATCGATTATAACGAGACTCTCTTTATGGGCCTTATTACCCGTAAAGTTCCATAGACTCTTATCTTGCACATCTATAACAAGCTTTGCCCGTCCGGTTTCAAGTTCGAGCTCCACCGGAGGATTGAGCTCGAGCGTTAGCTCTTTTTGGGGATTGGAAAGTTCAGCTTTATCGAGGGTAGCTCGCCCCTTTTTCGTCACGAGAACGACCTGGTAGGATTTGATACCGCTATTGTCACGCAACACCACTTTAAGAGGATCTTTGTAGTTCCAGTAAATTTTTTTGGCCACTTCGATTTGAGGGCTTTGGCGCTCAAACCGCTCGGATGTGTAGACGAAGTACCCGGCCGCACCTATTAGCACGAGAACAAGAAGAAAAATATACAGACCCTTTTTGCCGCCTCGATTGTATCTACTGCGCAACGAGCTCTCCTTTGAGTACTTCTAAAACCTGTTGTACAACTGTAGCAAAATCGTGTAAATCGCTGGTAAACCCTGCAGCTCTCTTGTGACCGCCGCCTCCAAATCGTACAGCGATACTGCCCACATCTACTGTGGATTTGGAACGCAATGAAACCTTAATGCGCCCATCTTCCTCCTCGCGCATAAGCACGGCCACCTCCACCGTAGCAAGGCTTCTAGCCATATTCAAGGCATCATCGGCCATCTCTTTGGTACCGCCTGTCTCGGCAAGCATCTTTTGTGTTAAATACACTATCGCCACTTTCGCGTTTATCTTTAGCTCCAAAGTCGCCAGCACCTTTTGGATAAGGCGCAGCTTCGCCAGAGGTTCACGCATCGTCAGCATCTGTGCCACGTATTCAGGCTCAGCACCCGCTTCGCACAGCTCCTTGGCAAACTCGAAAACCCTGGCATCGACGCTTTCATATTTGAAAAAGCCGCAGTCATCCACCAAAGCCGTGTAGAGACACAGCGCGCTCTCTTTGGGTATTCTCGCTCCGTTTGCTTTACAAAAGTCATACACCACTTGCGCCGTGGCGGCCGCCTCGGGGTCGATGATGTTATATGTTCCGTAGCGGGTATTTGTGGCGTGGTGGTCGATATTGATAAGAGGTGAACACTCGTTCTTTATTCCGAGCCGATCGAAACTGCCCGCATCGAAGCTGATGTAACATTCAGCCTCTTGCAACGTATCGCGCACTTTTGTGATGCCGGGCAGAAAATCGAGGTTGTAGGGAAGTCGTGTGGCATTGAAGATGTGCACCTTTTTCCCCATGTGTTTGAGGACATGGTACATCCCAAGAGCGCTGCCGAGGGTATCGGCATCGGGATTGACGTGCGTAAGGAGCGTGAGGCTTTTCGCATCTTCGATACGACGCCACGCCTCTTTCATAGCGTATCCATCTTCATGGAAATATCGGGCCATACGGCCTGGTGGACGATACTACCGCTACTGACGGCATCTACCCCGAGCTCTGCATAGCGTGCGATAGTCTCGAGGGTAATGTTGCCGCTTGCTTCTATGAGCACATGAGGATAATTGCTATTACGCAAATGCACCACTTTTGTTATCTCGTCAAACTCCATATTGTCGCACATCACGATATCGGCTCCCGCTTCCATCGCCTCTTTGGCTTTTGCAAAATCTTCACACTCTACCTCTATTTTAGAGGTAAAAGGAATGACTCTGCGCGCTTTGGCGATGAATGTTTTAAGATCCTCGATAGTACCAAGATGCGTATCTTTGATCATAAGGCAATCATCAAGACCCATACGGTGGTTTATCACGCCTCCTACACGGGCGGCATATTTTTCAAATACACGCAATTTCGGTCTCGTCTTTCTCGTATCGAGCACCTTGAGGCTCTTACCTGCGGCCTCGACAAATCGTCGCGCCTGCGTAGCGATACCGGAAGCATGGAGTATGGTATTGAGTATCGCACGCTCTGCTTGCAATAGCTTCACGGAATCCCCGAAAACGCGTGCTATGAGATCACCTTTTTCGAATCGCTCTCCGTCACCCTTTTGCCAATCTATCTGCAAATTCTGCACCTCGCAAATCACCTCTACATAAGGCACACCGGCTAGCACTCCCTCGCTTTTGGCAATGATCCTAGCCGCCGCCTCTTTGGACTCTCCGATACGCTCAAAAAGATCGCCTCTGCCGATATCTTCGGCTAGAACCTCCTCGGCGAATTTTCTATACTCCAACATTTACGCCCCTACATATTCAAACATTCTCTCCAAAGCCACTTTCGCCCAGTTGCGCGTCTCTTCATCCACGTGGATTTCATTGATAGGCGAGCCTTTTTCTATCTCTTTAAGGGTGTTGTAGACATCCTCGAGTGTCGTTTCGTTCATAGTGGGACACTCCGGCTTGGTAGAGGAGAGCACGTATGTATTTTTGTCTCTGAGGCGGTGCACCAGATTGTATTCGGTGCCCACGGCTACCTTTTGCTCCGGCGGCAAAGATTTGACATACTTGATAATCTGGCTCGTAGAGCCCACAAAATCGGCCACTTCGCACACACTCGGATCGCATTCGGGATGCACGGCTATTTTGATGCCGGGAAAGCGTTTGCGGAAAAACTCCACATCCTTGACACTAAAGAGCTGGTGCACACTACAAAAGCCGTTGTAGCAGACGATGTCGGCCTCTTTGATGGC
>WGBB01000026.1 GCA_015494505.1 Nitratiruptor sp.
GAGGGCGAAGATAGGCTCATCAGAGAGCGTGAGAGCTTCGAGTATATCATCGAAAAGGAAGTGAGGTTCTTGGTGTGAGGCTCTTTATCGACGTGCAGGGTACGCTCATCGACGATATCGAGAAGCTCCCCATCCCGGGAGCGGTGGAGTTCATCGACGCACTCAACGAGCGCTCCATCCCCTACGTCATCATCACCAACAACACCAAGCGCCGCGATTTTTTGGAGTATTTGCAAAGTCTGGGATTTGCCATAGACCAAGAGCACTATATCGATCCTTTGATGGTGCTTGACGCGGTGCTGGATGCAGGCAAGATCGCAGCCTACGGTGTGCCGGAGTTTCTGGAAGTCCTGCGCTTGCAGGGTTATGAGCTAGACTTTGTGCATCCAGAAGCTGTGGTGCTTAGCGTCAAAAGTGATTACACTTTCGAAGAGTTCGCACAAATCGACGAGTTTTTGTTGCGAGGGGCCCAGCTTATCGGGATGCACAAAACCTCGCTCTACGCCAAAGGTGGCAAGCGCTATCCGGGTGTGGGAGCGCTTTTGGAGATGTTTTCGTTTGCCTGCGGTGTGGAGTATAGCGTGGTGGGCAAACCCAGCAAGCTCTTTTTCGATGCGGCTTTACAAAAGCTTGGCGGCGGAGGGTACGAAGATGTGTGGATTATCAGTGACGATGTGCAGGGTGACTTGATGGGGGCTTCCCGGCTTGGGATGAAGAGCTGTTTTGTGCTTAGCGGTAAATTCAAAAGCGCCGAGGAGATCTTGCCGCGCCTAGGATTTACGCCAGATTGCATAGCACCGAGTATCAAAGAGGCCGCCAAGGAGTTGGGAGTATAATATGGAAAAGAAACTGCAAGAACTGCGCAAGCGTATCGATGCTATCGATGATAAGATTTTGGATCTTTTGAATGAGCGTATGGAAGTGGTCAAAGAGGTGGGCGAGCTTAAAAACAAGACAAACGCTCCCATCTACCGCCCAGAGCGAGAACTCGCTATCCTCGAGCGCCTCAAAAAGCGCAACAAAGGACCCCTCAACGAGCGTGCCATCGAGGCGATCTTTTTAGAAATTTTCGCGGTATCGCGCAATCTAGAGCGCCCTGAGCGTGTGGCCTATCTGGGACCTGAAGGGAGTTTTACCCACCAGGCGGCCGAATCGCGTTTTGGGGCAATGAGCGAGTATCTGCCCACCCATACCATCGCTTCTGTGTTCAAATCGGTGGAGGCCGAAAGAGCCAAATATGGCGTGGTGCCTATCGAAAACTCCATCGACGGCGTAGTGGGCGAGACTCTCGATCTTCTGGGCAAGAGCGACCTAAAAATCGTAGCCGAAATCTATATGCCCATCCACCACTCCTTCGCAACGCTTGAAGAGAAGCTTGAAAACATTAAAAAGATCTACTCCAAAGATATCGCCTTTGGGCAGTGCCGCAAGTTTTTGCAAGAGCACTTCGAGGATGTGGAGCTCATCCCCGTCGAATCTACCGCCAAAGCTGCCAAAATGGCGGCGAACGAGCCGGGGAGTGCGGCTATATGCTCCGATATCGCCGCCAAACTCTACAGCTTGCCCGTGCTTTTTGAAAATATCGAAGATGTGCATACCAACACCACACGCTTTATCGTGCTCAGCAACTTCAAAAATATGCCAAGCGGTCACGACAAGACCTCCATCCTCGCCAAACTTGCCGACAAGCCGGGAGCGCTTGTGCGCTTTTTGGAAGATTTCGAGCGTGCCAACATCAACCTCACCAAGATCGAGTCGCGTCCTGCGGCCGACAAGGACTTTAGTTACTGGTTTTATATAGATTTCGAAGGGCATGTGGACGATGCCAATGTCCAAGAGGTGTTCAAAAAACACCAAAACGAGATCAAATGGCTCGGCAGCTACGCAAAAGGGGAGCGCCCATGAAGTGGAACGAGACACTCAAAAACATCAAAACCTACGAAGCGGGCAAACCTATCGAGCTGGTGGTGCGCGAGTACGGTATCGAGCCCCAAAATATCGTCAAGCTCGCTTCCAATGAAAACCCCTACGGCACAAGCCCCAAAGTGATCGAAGCGGTGCGCCAAAGAGCTGCCGATATGGCTATCTATCCGGATGATAGTATGTATGAGCTCAAAGAGGGGTTGGCGAAGCGCTTTGGCGTAGGCAGCGACAATATCATCATCGGTGCCGGTAGCGACCAGGTGCTCGAATTTTGTGCCCGTGCCGTGCTGAGTCCTCAAACCAGCGTGCTCATGAGCAAAATCACCTTCGCCATGTATGAAATTTATGCAGCACAGATGGGCGCACATGTCATCAAAAGCTCCTGCTACCGTCACGATCTGGATGAGTTCTATGAGCTTTTCAAAAAGCACGATCCTGCCGTCATCCATATCTGCACGCCCAACAACCCTACAGGCGATGCCATCGATCGCGACTATCTCTACGGCTTTTTAGACAAAGTGCGTGAGCCCCTCGTGATCGTGGATGGCGCCTATATGGAGTATGCAGCCTATAAGGACGCTAAAAAGCGCATCGAGCCAAGAGAGCTAGTGGAGCGCTACGACAATGTCATCTATCTGGGGACATTTTCCAAAGCCTACGGTCTTGGCGGGATGCGGGTAGGGTACGGCATCGCCAAGAAAGAGATCATCCAGCAGCTTTCTAAGCTGCGTCCACCCTTTAACATCACGACGCTTTCGCTCCTTGCAGCCACCAAGGCTCTCGAAGATAGCGAGCACGTAGAACGCAGCGTAGCGGCTAACTTCGCGCAGATGGAGCGCTATGTCAACTTCGCTCTCCAAAGAGGCCTAGAGTTTATCGATAGTTATACCAACTTCATCACTTATATTTTGCCACAGCACATCAGCAGCAAAGAGGTGGCGCAAAAGCTTTTGGAGCAGGGCGTCATTGTGCGTGACCTCACCAGCTATGGGCTCAACGCCCTGCGCATCACCATAGGCACGCCAGAGCAAAACGATGTGCTCTTTGCACATCTCAAAGAGGTACTCGATGGATATCAAGAATAAAAGCATTGAAGAGCTCGAATCGCTTGCGCAAAAGATACGCGATCGTATCTTGGAGGTGGTGAGCAAAAACGGCGGGCATCTGAGCTCCACGCTGGGCGCCGTGGAGCTCATCATCGCCATGCACTACGTCTTCGATGTCAATAAAGACCCCTTCATCTTCGATGTGAGCCACCAGGCCTATGCCCATAAGCTCCTCACAGACCGCTGGGAGGCCTTCGATACGCTTCGCCAGTTCGGGGGCATTAGCGGCTACACCAAGCCAAAAGAGTCGCCCTATGATTACTGGGTAGCGGGGCACAGCTCCACTTCCATATCTTTAGCCGTAGGGGCAGCCAAAGCGATTGCACTCAAAGGCGAAGAGCGCATCCCGGTGGTGCTCATCGGCGATGGAGCCATGAGTGCCGGGATGGTTTATGAAGCTCTCAACGAGCTTGGCGATCGCAAGTATCCCGTAGTGATCATCCTCAACGACAACGAGATGAGCATCGCCAAGCCGATAGGGGCTATTAGCAAGTATCTGAGCCGCAAGATGGCGAGTCCCTTTTACCAAAACATGAAAAAGCGCACGGAGCAGCTGCTGGCACACCTGCCGGAATCTGCCACATACATCGCCAAACGCTTTGAAGAGTCTCTGAAGCTCATCACGCCCGGTATCC
>WGBB01000027.1 GCA_015494505.1 Nitratiruptor sp.
ATTCTACACCGCACCTACGGCCATCCGACTCTTGCATAAATTAGGACCCGACGAACCGGACAAGTATGATCTGAGCTCTCTTTACATCCTCGGCACCGTAGGCGAGCCCATCAACCCCGATGCATGGATGTGGTATTTCGAAAAAGTAGGCCATAGCCAGTGTCCTATCGTCGATACCTGGTGGCAGACCGAAACGGGCGGCCATATGATCAGCCCGCTGCCTGGCGCTACGCCTATCAAGCCAGGCTCAGCCACCTTCCCGCTGCCTGGGATCTTCGCCGAAATCATCGATGAAAACGGCAACAAAAAAGCACCCGGCGAAAAAGGGTATCTCTGCATCACCAAGCCTTGGCCTAGTATGATTCGCACCATCTGGGGCGATAGCGAACGGTTTGTAAAGAGCTACTTTGGCACCTGCAAAAAGGAGGGCAAGCCGGTCTATTTTAGCGGTGACGGCGCCATCTACGACGAAGATGGCTACATCTGGATCACAGGGCGTATGGATGACGTGATCAACGTCAGCGGCCACCGCCTGGGCACGGCAGAGATCGAAGCGGCCATCGGCCATCACCCGCGAGTCGCCGAATGCGCCGTGGTGGGCAAACCGCATGAGGTCAAAGGCGAGAGCATCTTCGCTTTCGTGGTGCTCAAAGACGATGAAGGTCCGGCAGACGAGATGGAGCTGGTCAAAGAGATAAACGAGGTCATCACCAAAGATATCGGACCTTTGGCCAAATGCGACGAGATAGCATTCGTACCGGGACTGCCAAAGACACGCAGCGGCAAGATTATGCGCCGTATCCTTCGCGCCATCGCAAAAGGCGAAGAGATCAAGCAAGACACCTCTACCCTCGAAGACCCAAGCGTCGTCGAAAAGATTATCGCAATCGTCCAAAAGTAAGAGGCCCCGGCCTCTTGCTATATCCCGCAGCCTCCACCTGCTACGTTGAAATCCTCCTCATAGCCGCACGCTTCACAGCGATAGGTAACGTTCGTCGTGCCGCTGCAGCCACCGCCGCGCTGGGATTTTGGATGGACGGAGTGTTCGCCGCATTCGGGACAGATGCCGCTTTGGAGCTTACTAAGCTTTTCGCCTTTGTGGCGGATGTAGAGGTAGTAGGCCAAAACCGCCAAGGCAGTGAGGATGAGGCTAACGATAAAGAGATACATCACTCTCTCGCAAAGACGCTGGAGGTGGAACAGATGGTCTGGAGCATGTACTTCGCATCGAGGCTTCCTCGCCTATTGGCCCTCTTCCACCACTCTACCGCTTTGTCGAGGTCTTTCTCTACTCCCCACCCTTCGTAGTACATCATCCCCAGATAGTACATCGCCTCCGCATCGCCTTCGCGCGCCAACTTTTCAAAAAGCGGCAGCGCCTCTTCGTAGCGGTCATTCTCGAAGTGCTCTATCGCGGTTTTTAGCATCTTCCCCTCCTTATTCGATTTCGCTGTAGTGGAGTTTGAGTCCCTCTTCGCTCATGACAAAGCCGTTGATGATAAGCTTGCCCTCGTGCACCATTTTATGATGCTTGGCACACAGAGGAATGAGGTTGAACTTGTGATTGGCTTTGAAGTGTTCGATGAAGCCACCTTTGGCTTTGGCCTTGGGGGCGATGTGGTGCACCTCTTCCACCACTTCGTTGCAGATGGCGCATTTGGTGAGGTAGAGCTTTTTGTTGTAGCGGCTGCGTTTTTTGCGGCGCAGCAGCTCCACCTCTTCCATCTCGCCTGTGAGCTCCTTGCGTATCGCCATAGCGTAGTCCAAAAAGCGCTTATCCATATGGAGCGCCTTGGCAAACTCCAAGCCATACATCGTGCTGCCGCTACCGGGGCGGAGTTTTCGCTCATAGATGAGCTTGTCACTCGCCTCATCATACGTCACGCCAAGATGCAAGAAAATCACCCCCTCCAGTTCCGTAACGACCTTGATGGAGGTAAGCTGATGCAGGTGTGTCGCGAAGATAAAGTAGCTGCCGATTTCGCGCAGCCTCTTGATAGCGGCGCTCACGATCGAGAGCGCCGAATAGGTCTCGGTACCGTGGCTGATCTCATCACCCAAGATGAGGGATTTTTCAGTGGCGCGATTGAAGATGTTTTTGAGCTCCAGCATCTCGATGGCGAAAGTGGAGAGACCTTTGTAGAGGTTGTCTTTAGAGACGATGCGGGTAAATATCTTATCCACGATGCCATAGCGCATAGCAGCTGCCGGCACGAAAAGACCGGCTTGCGCCATCACCACGGCTAGTCCCACGCTCTTCATCAGCGAGCTCTTGCCGCTGGAGTTGATGCCATACAGTAGCACGCCGCGCACCTCTTTGCCGCCGCTCGCTTCTATCGTGACGTGGTCGTGTTCGCTTGCAGGGTTTCCTAAAAGCAGGTCATTTGGGATGTAGATGCCGTTTTCCTCGCGCGATTCGATGATGGGATGGCGCAGTGCGATGAATTCGAGCACCTCTTCGTCGGTTATTTGGGGACGCGCGTAGTTGTAAAGTTTGGCACACTTGGCACCGCTGATGG
>WGBB01000028.1 GCA_015494505.1 Nitratiruptor sp.
GCGATGGTGCCGCTGGCTAGCGCCTTATCATAGCCGTAGCGCAGCATCACCGGCAGCGTAATCACGCTCATCATCACCACGCTGGCACCCACGATCCCCGTGGCGGCTGCCAAAATAGCTCCCACGATCACAACGCCGATGGCAAGCCCTCCCGGCATCTCGCCAAAGAGCGCGCCCAAGTTTTCCAGCAGTGACCTGGCGAGATTACTCTTTTCCAAAATCAGGCCCATCAGGATAAAGAGCGGCACCGCCATGAGGGTGAAGTTTTGCATGATGCCATAGATGCGCATAGGCAAGAGATTGAAGATAGTGAGGTCGAGATCCGCGTCGATAAGTGCGAAAACTATAGCCGATGCTGCGAAAACGAAGGCTACGCGAAAGCCAAGCATTAAGAGCACCAGGGAAAGCCCAAACATCAAAATCGCCGGATGAACGAAGTAGAACTCTTCATTGAACCCCAAAAGCGCTATCGCAGCCACAGCCGCTATGATGACGGCAGCGATAAGCTTTTTGTTGGCTTGTTGGATGTGTTTAATGATTTCACTGACGGCCTGGAGTGCTAAAAGCAGGGCAAAAAGGACGATAGCCGATTTGATGATCCAGCGATTGGGAAGGCCTCCATGGTCGCTGGAGCCTTCATGCTGCATGAAGCTTTGGAGTGCGAAATCGAAGCCAAAATAGGCGATGATGGCGGCAAAAGGAATGATGAGCAGCAACGCATCGAGCACATTGATGGTGGCTTTGGCCCCAGGAGAGTAACGCTCGTAGAAGATATCGACGCGCACATGCTTGTCGTGCTTGAGTGCGTAGCCGGCACTGAGCAAAAACGTAAGGTCGAAAAAGTGCCACTCTAGCTCTTGCAGCGCCACCGAGCCTTCGTGAAAGAGGTAGCGCATCGTGGCATCGTAAAAGACCAAAAACGCCAAAAGCAGCGAAACTATGGCGGCGAAACCGCCAAAAAAGGTGTTGAGCCTATCGATGAGAAGCGATACTCTATTCACCCATCTTCCTTTTGAAAAAGTGTTCGAAAAGTTTGCCTAATGCCGCCACCACCAGCACCATCACTATTATGGCACTAAATTCTATCGCAAACTCTTTGATAGTCTCCATCTCGCTCCTACATAAACGACGGCGCGTCGTTGCTAAAGAGGATCAAATCCCCTGGTCTCGTATGCTCGGCCAGCACCTCTTGGAGCCTGGATTTATCCTCGAGAAGTATCTTTGGTTTGGTAATAACGCTATCTAAGATATCTTTGTTGAGTTTGCCCGTGATGATGACGAGGTCGAAAACTTCGTCTATTCTTTGAGCCAGTTTCCTGTTGGCCTCTTCGGTGCTCTCCACGATGCCGGGGGTGACGATCACTTTGCGTCCTTTGTAGGAAGCTACGAGATCATACGAAGAGAGCATTCCTTCGAGGTTACCGTTGAAGCTGTCGTCGATGATGAGCTTGCCGCCGGCTTCGATTTTTTGCAACCGATGCTCGACGCTGTGCAACTTCGCCACGCGCTCGGCGATCTTTTGCATAGGCATTCCCAGCTCTCGTGCCACGAGGATGGCAGCCGTGATATTGAGAGCATTGAAGCCGCCTAAAATCGGCGCTTGGAAGTGATACCTTTTGCCATCTAGTTCCAGATCCCACGCGATGCCATCCAAGCTCTCGCGCACGTTTTTGATATTGGAGCCGAATTTCATGAAAATATCGCGATCCTTGATAGCGATGCCGTCCCAGATGAAGGCCTTTTTGAGGCGCTTGGACTTGAGGATCTCCAGTTTTGTGAGGATGATGTTCTCCAAAGTCTTGAAATACTCGATATGCTGCTCTCCCACTTTGCCCACCACGGCGTAGTGCGGCTGCAAAAAATCGGCTATAGCATAGATATCACCCCGCTCCCTCGCACCCGCCTCGGCCACATAGACCTCGGTGTCGCTTGGGAGGCTTTCGTTGATATCTTTGAGGATGCCGGCGATGGTATTGACGCTGCGTGGGGTTTTGTAGACTTTGAAATCCTCTTGCAAAATCTGATAGATGAAGTTCTTGATGCTGGTCTTGCCGTAGCTGGCCGTAACGGCCACGATGATAGGATCGATCTTTTGGAGCTTTTTCTTCGCCTCTTTTTTAAAGAGCGTAAAGAGGTACTTTTCTATCGTATTGCTCACCAGTAGCGCTGCAGCCAATGGCAAGACGGTGCTAAAAAGCGGCACGCCTTTGAGCAAAAAAACGGCGTCAAACACCAGCCCAAAGAGCGCTATGAGTGCGAAAAAGCGCTTGATGCGCGCAGTGAAGACCAGCTTTTTATCGATCTTTCGCTGCCACAGATAGAGTGCGATACCATAGAGAATATCGAGCGCCCACACGTTTTCTCGCACAGCGATGTAGGCAAAGAGCGGCAAAAGGAAAAAGAGCAGATGCTGCCAGGGAGCGTGATGGTGCAGCACCACGCGAGAGAGCTTGTAGTTGTACCACTGCAGATTCGTCGCAACGTAGTATCCCATCAAAAAGAGCAGGACCAGATGGCCGACAAAGTGTACCCACACCATCATCGCACCTCGAATCCACCGCTATAGCTACGGGGAATCTCTTCTATCTCGATATCGTCCACACGCGCTAAAGGCGGTCCTTTGCGCAAAGCTGCGATAAAACTCTCAAACAGTTCCTCCGGCACGGAGGCCTCCACCTCCACGCTGCCGTCTTCTAGGTTGCGCACCCACCCGCTAATACCAAGCTCGTTTGCCACGTTTTGAGTATAGCGGCGAAACCAAACACCCTGGACGCGACCGCGCACGATACATCTACAGTTTTTCATACTCTTGCCTTATTGTCTGGATGATAAAGGGAGCGTGGCGTAAAAAAAAGTAGTGGTCACCCGCAAGGGGAAAGAATTTGCTTTTTGGAATGAGTTTTGCTATCTCTTGACCGCTTGCGAGGCTCGTGGCCCTGTCCTCTTCGCCCCAAAAGATGAGGGCTTGCCCCCCATAAGCGGCAAAAGAGGAGCGAAAATCCTCATCCACCACATTTTTGAAGGTCTGATACATCACTTCAGAGACATCTTTCGCATCGCGCGAGACGAAGAGATTACGAAGACTCGCTCCCCCGAAAGGTTTCAGCGCCTTAAAAAGAGCGATTTTGAGGCGCACTTTGAGTGGCTTTGGCTCCACGATTCCGGCGGAGCTGAGCAGTACCAAAAGTTTGGGAGATAGGAGCGTGGCCACC
>WGBB01000029.1 GCA_015494505.1 Nitratiruptor sp.
CCATAAAAGCAGGGATGAGTGTGGTGAGGGAGATATCTTCGGGGGTTTTGGGCTTTTCCTTTGCGATGTCGAGAAAAAGCTGGATATCTTTTTTTTCGGTGTTGTTGAGCAAAAACTTCTTGATAGGTTTGCTGGCACGCTGCACTAGCTCTACGTCGTTGATCTCTTTTTTTATGTAGGGCTGAATGGCAGTGTCGTTTATCTGGATAAAAACAGGCTTCATGATAAAAAAGGTGATAAAAAGAGAAAGTGCTATGATAACCTGGTTTGGCGGCGACTGGGGGATGCCCAGGGCATGGCGCAAGAGCGACAGGACGATGACGATGCGCGTAAAGGATGTGAGGGTGATCAAAATCGCCGGAGCGAGGCTGAGAATCGTGATGAGAAAGAGAATTTTGAGCGTGACGTCGAGATTTTTGAGCTGCTCGAGGGTCTGGTCGACGATGGTACCGTCAGCCGCTAGAAGCGGGAGCGAAAAAAAAATAGCTATCAGGAGTAACCTATTCACCCTCTTTCCATTCTTTGAGTATCTTGATGCCGCTTTCGTCCGATGATAGCAAAAATATGCTTTGCTTTATTTTAGCCAAAAAGATAAATCGGTTTTTACCGAGCATCCGGCTCTCAATAATCTGAATCTCCTTGCCTCCAAGATGCATTTTGGAGCCGTAGTTACGCACATAATAATAGACTGCATAGAGTATGGTAAAAAGCAGCGCGAAAGAGGCGAGAAACTTGACGATTTCGTAGCTATCTGGCAAGGTCGACTATCCTCACACCGTATTTTTCATTGGCTATGACCAGTTCGCCTACGGCGAAAGGTTTGCGGTTGAGATTGACGGTGATGTACTCTTCTATGTTTTTGTCCAACTCTATGATATCCCCCTCTTTGAGAGAGAGGATTTCCACGAGCAGCTTATGCACACGCCCCACTTCTATATCGATTTTGAGGTTGACGTCGGACAAAAAATCTATCTGTGGATGAATAGGGTTTTGCATAGCTACCTCACGCCGTCTGTATCACAAAATCTGTAAAATAGACGTTCTTGACTCCGCCTATAGGTAAGATGGCGTTGACGCGTTTGAGTATCTCCTCTTTGAGTTCCTCGATGCCCTCGGCTGTGCGAAGCTCTTTGGAAGATTTGGTAAAGAGCAGCGTGGTGATGGCGTCTTTGACTTGCGGGAGGCGCTTTTCGAGTTCCGCTTTTATTTTATCGTCCTGCACGTCGAGGACGATAGTGATTTTAAGATAGCGGTCGGCATCTTTGTCTTGCAAATTGACGATAAACGTACCCACGTCAAACTGTACGCCGATATCCTCGACGTTTTTTATCTCGTCGACGACCTTTTCGGCTTTTTTCTCTTTTTCTTTGGCCTCTTTTTTCTTATCGAGCACCAAAAACTTGTAAGCCGCGCCGCCTGCTGCACCTAACACCACAAGCAAAACTACGAGAATGATGATGAGCTTTTTTTTGCCGCCCTTCTTCTCTTGCTGCTCATTCGCTTCTTCAGCCATCAAGTACCTTTATATTAGCGTTTGATATCCATGGTGGTCTGCAAGATCTGATCGCTGGTGGTGATCGTCTTAGCATTTGCCTGGTAGGCACGCTGTGCCGTGATGAGGTTGATGAACTCTTTTGAGATGTCCACGTTACTCATCTCCAGCATCCCACTGCGTATCTTGCTGATCACACCACCTGGTACTATTATCGGCGTAAATGTTTTTTGATTAGGGAGATACATATTATCTCCCTTGCGAATGAGTATCTCTTTGTCCTTAAAAGTAGCTACCGCGAGGCGTGCTATGTCTTTAACCTGTCCGTTTGTATAGCTACCTTTGACGATTCCGTCTTCGGAGACGGAGATGTTCATAAGATCGCCTTTACCGTAGCCGTCTTGTTGTGAATAGAAGATGAAATCTGAAGCGACCTCTTTAATATTGGAGTAGTCGATCGCTATTGTAAGATTGGATGCACCATTGGTGAGGTTGAATGTAGCAGTTTGATTCTGTCCAGATGTCAATACACCGTTTTCATCAAATGTGAGCGTATTCTCTTGTTGCTGGTCACCGTCCAGAAGCGTATAGACTTTCCATTCGTTAGAAGTTGTTGATTGATTAGTATGAACAAAATAGAACGATAAAACGTGAGAGTTTCCTAAGCTATCATACACCGGCATCGTATTGACATAGTTGTATGTTGATGAGTCGTTCTTATCAAATGTGGCACTGATTATAGGAGTATTTGAGTCTAGGTTTGTAGGCTCTTCAAATTTCACTTTACTGGTCATATGCGGTTCCATGGAACTGGGGATGTTAACGTTAGCAAGTGCTCCCGCCATGTTGCCTTTCTCATCCAGTGCCCAGCCTTGGAGTTTATAGCCCGATTGGTTGATGATGTCACCGTTGGCATCGAGACGGAAATTACCGTCACGTGTATAGTAGATGAGATCTTTGACGCTTGGACTGCGTACCATGAAAAAACCTTCTCCATCCAGTGCCATGGAGAGCGGTTCATTGGTGTTTTTGAACGATCCTTGGGAGAAATCTTTTGTCGTGGAGCCTACATATGTCCCGCCCCCTATCTCCATGTTTTTGGGAGCGCCTGCGGATGAGTAGGTAGTGAGCGAGCTCGCCACGAGGTCGTTGAAATTGGCGCGCTCTTGTTTGTAGCCGGTGGTATTGACGTTTGCGATATTATCGGATATGACGGAGAGCCACTCCCTGTTTGCACCCAGCCCGGTGTTGCCCGTATAAAATGATTGAATCATGTCAAACTCCTATTTGATCTATTTTTGATATTTCGATTGCACCCTTTTCAAAAGTCGCTATAAGAGAACCTTGCTCTTTTTGGATGCCTGTTATAAGTGCGGTTGCATATGTGGTGGTAGGGATATCATCGTTTCCTCTTTTGGCAACGACGCTAACGGTATAGTAACCATTTGGTATGGAACCGTCATCGATAGCGAACCGATACTTTTCGCCGGCTTTCACTTCTCCAAACTCTTTTTGGGCTACGATGTTATTGTGAGCATCATAGATATATACAGTAGCGCTCGCTGCATCCTCTTTTGGGATGAACGCCACTTCACTCTTGCCTTCATCTATGTATGTTTGCGACCCTTCATAAACAACTTTTTTGCCTATCATATTGGTGGCGGATATGAAGAGTGCGTCGTTTCCACTGAGCTTGCTCACCGAATCCTCGAAGCCCTTCATCACCTCCAGCTGGCGTAGCTTGACGGTATTGTCGATAAACTTGGAGATATCTTGCGCTTCGAAAGGATCTTGGTATTGAAATGAGGCGAGTAAAACACGCAAAAAGCCCTCTTGGTCGATCTGGGAGTTGTCATAGTTGGCGTCATAGACCTTGATCTCTTCGCCGTTTAGGGCTTTGACGGTGGTCAGATAACTACTGTTCATATGTAGCCTTAAAATAGTATTAAGCTCATCGATAATTCGATTTTATCCCAAAAAAAATTAATTAAATATTAAATGACCGCTATTTCCCTAAATTTCTATACTTTCGACGATGTTTTGCAGCTCTTGGAGTGATTGGCTAAAAGGACTCTTGACATGGACGGGTTGTTTGAGAAAGGCTTCTAGGTGTTCATAATTGTCTATAGCAAGGTCGAGTTTGGGTGACGAACCCTTTTTATAGAGCCCCATATGTATCATATCTTCGGCCTCTTTATAGGTAGCGAGAAGATTGATAAATTTAGCCTGCATATTTAACACCTGTTCATCGACAAGCTGAGGCGTAAGGCGGCTGATGCTTCTGAGCACATCTATTGCAGGAAAGATGCGCTTTTGTGCCATCTCTTTAGAAAGAACAATATGTCCGTCGAGAAATCCTACGGCAGCATCCGCCACGGGATCACTGCTCACCTCATCACCCTCTACAAGTACCGTGTAGATGCCGGTGATACTCCCTTTGCCCTCGAAAGTCCCAGCTTGTTCGATGATTTTAGGAAGAAGTGAAAAGACCGACGGTGTATACCCTTTGGAGGTAGGGGGCTCGCCGATAGCGAGACCTATCTCACGCTGGGCCATAGCTAGACGCGTCAGCGAATCTACCAAAAAGAGGACGTTTTTATTTTTATTGGAAAAGTAGTTTGCGATGGCGATTGCCGTATAGACGGCACGCACTTTCGCTAGCGGCGTCTGATCGCTGGTGGCGGTGACCACCACGGATTTTTCCAGACCTTCTTGGGTGAGATTGTCCTCGATGAACTCGCGCACCTCCCTGCCGCGCTCGCCGATGAGGGCGATGACATTCACGTCTGCCTCGGTATAGCGGCTAATCATACCTAGAAGTGTACTTTTGCCCACACCGGCTCCTGCGAAAATCCCCACGCGTTGCCCTTTTCCCAGGGTCAAAAGCGCATTGATAGAGCGTATTCCTACATCGAGCGGCTCGCTGATGCGTCCACGCTGCATGGGATTGATGGGGTCGTTGCGCAGGTAATATTTGTTTTCGTAGCGTATGTAAGGCTTGTTGAGAGGGTTGCCGAAAGGATCGATCACGCAGCCTAAAAGCTCCTCCCCTACACCGACATTTACGGGCTCCAATGCCGCTTCGACGAAACTTCCCACTTTGACGCCGCGCGTATCGTCATAGGCCATAAGCAGCGTCTTGCCGTCGCGAAAACCCACCACTTCGGTCTCGAGGCCATTCTCGAGATAGCATGAATCTCCGATAGAGACATTAGGGAGATACGCTTCGATGATGGGCCCGCTCACACCGACGATGCGGCCTTTGGTGATGAACTTAGGTAAGTTTTTTAGTCTCTCTTTTAATTTCATCTTTTATGACGCCGATTTTCTCTTTTATTCTATTTTCAATCTTAAAGTCGTGAAACTCTATGACAAATTCGTTGTTTTTGAGCTCATCGCTCTTTTTGACCTGCACGTTATGGAAACGCTCTTTGATAGCGTCATACATCTTCTTCGAAACCGAGATGGATAGAGGCATGTAGTTGTGGAAATCTTCGAGCAGTTTGGCTATCGCCTCTTGGACATGCTTGGTGTTGGATTTGTCGATAAAGAGAAACTCCAAAATCTCTTCGGTCGAATCGAGCACGATATCGGTAAATTTGTGCAAAAACTGATTGTAGCGCTCTTCGTAGGATTTTTCGAAAGAGAGATACTCCTCTTGCAGCCTCTTGGTCTCGGCCTCCAGGCGCTCCTCAAACTCCCGCTGCATCGCGGCGATTTTGGATTCGAGCTCTTGCTTGAACTTCGCGCTTGCATCCTCAAAGCCCTGGTCGTAGCTCTCTTTGGAGACCTTGTTGAGAAGCTCCTTGTAGTCTTGTTCGAGCTTGAGGATCTTTTCTTGGTAGATCTTCTCTATCTCTTCTATTTTTTTAGGATCATTGCTTTCCTCTTTGATCTCCTCGCTCTCTTTTTGAAAATGTGAAAGCTGGCTAAAATCGTCTAGATCGAGTCTCATTTGCCCTCTTCTTTGATCCATTTGCTGATCATATCCGCTACTATTTCAGGATTTTCCTCTGCGATTTCCAGGATTTTTTGGTATGCCGGCTCGCTCTCAAAGGAAAAGCTCTCCTCCTCTTTTTTATGCAATTCTGCCGCTGCTTGTGCTGCTTGATTTATCGTGCCGGCACCTTGGAGCTGTGCGAGCTCCTCTGCTTCGAGAGCGGCCTTTTTGGCCTTGCGCATTTTAAGAAGCATAAAAAGAAGCACCAAAAGCACGAGCGTGAGCACGCCGATGGCCGCGAGCAAGAGATAGTTGGCTTTGAGCTTTTCTACGATGGTCGCGGGAGCCGCGCCCCCAAAAGGCGTGGCGGCCCCGGCATTTTCGAAAGGAATACTGATGACCGTGACCTTGTCTCCCCGCTTGGGATCGAATCCCACGGCGCTCTTGACAAGCTGTTCGTAAGCTTGCAACTCCTCTTTTGAGCGGGGTACGAATTTGCGCGTCTCCTTACCATCTTTGTCTTTTTGGATGATATATTTGCCATCTATGAGCACGCCGACGCTGATGCGCTTGATTTTGAAAATATTGGATTTTGTAACGATGTAGCTTTTGGAGACATCGTAGTTGGTGGTAGTATCTTTTTTGTTTTTGTCCAAAAGCAGACGATTGTTTTTCGTGTTAATGGTGGCGGGGACGTTGGTAGGAGTGCCGGGAGCACCGGTTTTATCTTTTTGATACCCTTTTGTCTTTTCTTGAATCTTGCGCTCGCTCACCACGGCTACCTGGTCTGGATTGACCAGCTCGTCCTTTTTGTCTACTTTTGCCGTCTCCACGTCTACACTCGCACGCACCACCACTTTTTGAGGACCTAATGCACGTGCCAGCATGGATTGTACGCTCTTTTCTATTTCACGTTTGAGCTTGCGCTTGATGGCCACCAGGTCCCCCACCTCTTCGTCCGCTTTTTCTTGTATCAAATCCGAGAGCACGCGTCCCGTGTTGTCCACTACGGTGACGTTTTTGGCTTTGAGCTTGGGTACGGCATGGGCGACCAAAAAGACAATCGCTTTGACCTGCTCTTTCGAAAGAGTCTTACCCGGCCACAGAGAAACTATGACGCTAGCTTTGGCTTCATCCTCTTCTCGAGCAAAAATCGAGTCTCGAGGCAAAGCTATATTGACCTTCGCATCCTTAATAGCGTCTATTTTTTTGATGGTACGGGCGAGTTCTCCTTCTATGGCTCTGATATAGTTGATATTTTCTTGAAAGTGGGTCGCGCCCATTTTCGGTTCGTTGAAAATTTCGAAACCGACATTCTGGGAGCTTGGTAGACCTTTAGAGGCAAGTTTAAGCCGCACTTCGTAAATCTTGTCTTTGGGGACGAGGATGATGGAGCCGTCCCCTTCTATCTTATACGGTATCTTCTCCTCTTGAAGCGTCGAAAGTATCTTACCGGCATCATCGGGGCTGAGGTTTGTATAGAGCACGCCGTAGTCGGGCTGAGAGATGTTGCGCATTAAAAGCGCACCAAGCAGCAAAACGATAGCAAATATTCCGAGCGCTAGAAGGAGGTTTTTAAGAAAATTTTCGCCTTTAAAGAGTGAAGAGGCCTTTTGTTTGATGTCTTCGATACTCAGTGCCAACTGCCGCCCTTATACCTGCATACGCATAATCTCTTGATAGGCTTCTATAGCCTTATTGCGCACTTCAGTAATCAGACGCAGCGAGATATCTGCCTTTTCGATAGCAGCCATCAGCTCCACCATATTGTCCACTTTGCCTTCGAGTAGTTTTTGTTGTGCGGCATTTGCCGCTTGCAAGTCGCCATTGACATCCGCTACGAATTTTTCGATTAGCTCACCGAATCCTGCTTTTGGGTCGCTTTGCTTAGTGGCCGCTAGCTCCTGTGCCAAAGGAGCGGAAAGATTTTCTATACGCATCGTCTACCTCATACTTTTATGATTTCGAGACTCTTTAAAAGCATCTCTTTGTGGGTATTAAACGCCGTCAAATTCGCTTCGTAGGTGCGCATCGCGGATATCATATCCACCATTTCGCGCATGGGATCGATATTGGGCAACTTGACGTAGCCATCCTTGTCTGCTAACGGGTTTGTGGGGTCGTACTTGAGCTTGTAAGGCGAAGAATCTTCCATCACCTCTTTGATGGCTACCTTAGAAAGAGGAATGCCGGCTTCGCTATCGATTACCTCCTCAAATACGGGAATTTTACGGCGATAGGGATTGCCTTTATCATCTACGGCATTTGCGTTGGCAAGGTTGCTAGCGATAATATCCATACGGTACTTCTGGACCGAAAGACCGGTTTGCGCGACTTCAAGACCCTTAAAAAGCATGATTATCTCCCACTTATGACGAGTTTAAGTTTGCTAAACTCTTTTTTGAGATTTTCACCCAGCGCCTTGTACATGATGGAGCTTTCGGCCAACTTCGCCAGCTCCTCTTGCACGTCGACTCTGTTATCGTCATACCCCCGTATATCCCCGCTCTCCACTTCGCGAAACTTCATACCGCTGAGATTTGGATCGATATGGCGAGGGTCTTCTCGCTTAAGGCGCATCTGGTCATCTACCATCTTTTCAAACACGAGATCTTTCGGTTTGTAGCCGGGAGTGTCGGCATTCGCTATATTGCTCTGGATAACTTTGGTACGCTCGAGATAGAAGGAAGCCATTTTGGAGAGGTTATCGACTTTATCCCACATTACCGGCCTTTGAGCTTTTGCTGCAGCTGCGCATCCTCTACAGCTATTGTAGCTAAATTATACCAAGAATTTGTGCATTCTCCTACACTTTCCAAAAGATTCTCCGCCAGTTTTGGTTTGCCTGTACGCACATACGAAAGCGCCAAAATCGAATCCAAAAAACAATCTTTTTTTATCTTCGAAGCGATAGGGCCTAGGAGCTCTATCAACTGGCCGTAGCGCTCATGTTCTATTAGTTTCGACGCCAAAAGTTTGACAAATTTCTTTATAAGCGGTTTTTCGTAGTTTTTGGCGATGTCATCGCCGTGGCGTGCGATGAAGTTTTTATCGATACGATCGTTTTGCAAGTAGATGATATTTTGGAAAATGGCACTGTAAAAGTCTTGGGGGCATGCTCGCAGCTGCGCTTCGTACACTCCGCTGCAATTGAGGTCTGCGACGAAGCAGACGGTAGCTTTGCGACGGTAGTAGTCGCAATCTTTGTTTTTCACTCTCGCAAGCACCAAAAGCGCCTCTTTATAGCGCCTTTTGGCATAGAGTCTATCGGCAAGTTTGAGATATATACCCTCATCTTTGTAGTGTGCGCCTAGATATTCTAAAAGTTTAAGACTTTTATCGGATTTGCCGCAATCTTCGAGATAATCCGCGATTTGCACGAGCACGCTTTTTGAAAAACTTCTTTGAAAGAACTTCTCGTTGGCCAGATAGAGCTTACAAACTCGCTTTGCATATTTGCGATTTGTCAAAAAGGGACGCCAGAGCCGATCGAAGTACTCTATCTGCTCATATTTCAGAGCAGTTGGATCGATAAGTGAGAGTTCCCAAGCCAAACGCTTGTAGAGTTTGTCGCTATCGAGCATAAAGGTCTCAAGACCGAAATTTGCCAGAGCGAAAATCCCCACGTAGTTGCCGCGATTTTTTACGAGCGTGGTGACCACGAACTTGAGAGGGTCTTCCAAAAAAGGCTCTTGGAGATACTTCTTTGCATAGTGAGCAATCTTTTTATCTTGCGTCGTAATGTAGAGAAGCTTGAGCTTGGCGATGGTAGCGTATTTGGTTTTTGGAAACGTTTTGATGATGCGGATGTAGTAGTTGACGCTGTTTTGGTACTCTTTTTTCAAAAACTTAATATCACCCAGGCGCAACAGGGCTTGGGGAAGGATCTCTTTGTTTTTGACGTAGTTGAGGATGCGGCGAAAGAGCATCTCGCTAAAACGCAGATCCCCGATGCGATAGGCCGTCTCGGCCACAAGCAGGTAGTAGCGGGGATTGTCGATGAGATAGCTCTCGAACTCTTTATAGGTCTTTTGGAAATAGGGCAGCGCCTCCTTGTACTCCTTTTTGGCAAAATGGTACATACCTTGCAAGAAATCGAACTCTTTTTTCTGTTTTTTGCCTAGCGTCTCGATCCCCAGTATCACCATATACCGGTCGGCCTGGTCCATGTAGCCCAGCCACACCGAGGAGCGCAGCAGTCCCATGAGAATATCGAGGCGAAATTTCTTGTCATGAGCGCGTTTGAGGGCTAGTTTATAGTTTGTATACGCCCGCTCGTAAAAACCTAAATTTTCATAAATGAGACCTTTGAGAAAATAGTATTTGTCGTCCTTCTTGCCCCCTTTGGCAAGATAGAGATTGAGGTAGTTGACGGCGTCCCACAAATATTTCTTGTCACCTACCCGTTTACCGATGTAGAGATAGGTATATGCCAACATGTAGAGCGATGGCAGCAGATAGGGCGAATCGGGCTGTTTGATGATATAGCTAAATTCGTCCAGAGCCTGATAGTATGAACCTACATCAAAATCGTGCACAGCGTTGTCATAGATGAAACGAAGCGTTTTGAACTCTTTGGAGTTTTGCGTCAGATTTGCATCCGCTAGGAGAGAAAGGGAGATAAAAAGGGCGATAAACCATCTATACCTTAACATTTACCCCGCTTCTTGTTTCACTACGAATCGTATCACGGCCTTTGGAATCGATGGTGATGCGGCGCTCCCTATCACGCAGTGTCACCTTGTAGCGTTCATAGCCGCTCTCTTGCATGATAGCATCCACCACTTCTGCTATGTTACCCTCAAGTTGCATGCTTTGGGAGCTGACGAAATTGAGTGAAAGCTGCCTTTGATGCATGGTGACATTCACAAGTGTCTGGTCGAGGCGCAGCTGGATGGTGCGCACCTCATGACGCCGTAGCTGCTCGAAAGCCTGCTCATCCATCATATGTGTGGGCGCATCTGCTTGGTGCATCTCAAAACTCTCTCCGCTATCGAAGCTATGTGTGTGCTGTTGTGCCATGTTTTGCGGCTGCTCTTGGATTTGCGTGGCGTGTTTGGATTGCGAAAGCGTCACGACGCTCTCATCGCGCAACTGCACCTCTTTTGGAGCATCATGCGTCGAAACAAGCGGTTGGGACTCCTCCGCAGAGGTGTGGCGATGCGGTATATGGGTCTCTTCACTCTTTGCGACAGAGACGTTCTTTTCGATATAGCGGGCGTGGCGAGGCTGCTTGTGTCCGGTGTTTTGTAGCGAGGAATCCTTGCGAGTGATAGGTGCAGCTTGCTGGGTCGATGGAGTGGCTAGGCCGCTTTTTTCGTTTTGCTGCAAAGCGTAACCCATCTCCATATGCTTGCTTGCAGCATTGCCGCCCTCTTGAGGTGCTTGCAGCATCTTTGTATGTGGGAGTACACTCTGCTGAGTATGTCGTGGTTGCTTAGCCTCTTGGGAGGGGGTAGTATCGTTTTGCATGAGATGAGGAAAGATAGATTCGCTCTTTGGCCCAACCGAGGGCTGCACACGCTGCCAACTCTGCTGCACTTTGGGCTGGGAGGTGGAGCGCTGCGGCAGGGAAGCGAAATCATGCGGTCTATGGTTTTTGATATGCGTGGTCGGAGATTTGGAAGCTTGTGTCGCACTTTTGTGCACACTCTCTGTATGATGTCTATCCCTTTTTCTCGCTTCTTTCCCTATCGTTTGTGACGTTGCGGTCGTAGACCGGGGCTGAAGCTCAGCTGCAATAGCTACGTACTGTGCCAAAGGCTCTGCGTTTTGGGAATGGGTAGATGGCTGTGGGGCATGGCTTTTTTTAACACTCTTTGAAAGTGTATCTACTTGCCCCTCTTTGTCGTGTATTTTTTTGTGAAGCCTCTTTGGAGGTTGCATAAATGTATTTGTATGCGCCTCTTTATGCGCTTCTTTTTGTAGAGCGCGACTTTTTGCAGGGATGTTGACCATGAAAAGATGGGATTTAAGCTCTTTTACATCACTTTTGGGATGCATAGGATTTGCCACATGCACAGATGCGCTCTTTGCTTGAGCGTGCGTTTCGTGCACTTGGGGTATTTGGGTCTTTTGCACCTCTTGTATCGGCATGCGAGTTTGCTGAGAGGGCGTGAAAATGCTCAAGGATCGCTTCGCGAACGTTTCGGTAGTGAGTGCCGGCTGCACCTTGGGAGTAATCTTTTGCGAAAAAGTCTGCTCAAGACTCTTTTGCAAAAGATTATCAAAGAGTTCGGGATGCGCGGCAGTGCTTTTTTGTCTCTTGTCTGCGACGAGGCTCTTTTCGAGGTTTTGTAGTAATAGTGCGAAGATATCCATTAGTACTCGAGCTCCGTGAGATATTTTTTGAGTTTGTTGATCGCCTGCGTCTTTATCTGCGATACACGTGATTGCGAGATGCCCAGACTCGCCGCTATCTCCTTGGGCTCACGCTCCTCGAAAAAAAACATCTGCAACGTGCGACGCTCTTTTTCATTCAGAGCCTCCATGGCCTCAGCGAGCTTCTCGCCCATCTGCGAGGTAATCGCCTGATCTTCGGGACTAAGCTCATCACTTATCATAATATCTATAAGCTTAGAAGAACCTTCATCTCCCCCTATCGCTTTTTCCATGCTTATCATGATAGCGAGGTTTGAAAGAGGTATATCCTTGCCCTCTTCTTTTTCTTTCTTTATTTTTTCGCGCATGCTACGCGGCAGGATATGGAGCGAGCGCAGATAGTCGAGGATTTCGCCACGAATCTTGATGTAGGCGTATGTCGAAAATTGTGCCTTGGACTCGTCAAATTTGTCGATAGCTTTGATGAGTCCTATGATGCCGGTATTGACCAGCTCATCAAACTCTATTCCCGCATCGCGCGGCAGCTTGAAAAATATCTTCGAAGCCACCTTTTTTACCAGCGGAGTGTTATCGAGAATGATCTGCTGCTTCTGCTCCACACTTACCTTCATCGGCTCTTTCCCATAAAATCAAATAGTTTTTTCCAAAAATTTTCCGGTTCGGGTTGCGTAAGAGCAAGCTCTGCCTTGCAGATCTTGCGCAGATTTTGGGTGTAGGCGTCTTTTGGGTATTTGCGTGCTATGAGTTCCTTGTGCTTTACGGCATTTCGTAAGGTGTTGGTAAAAGGGAGCACGCCCAAAAGCTCCAGGTCGAGATCGAGAAACTTCTTGACCGAGATTTTGAGCTTGTTGAACGTCAGTTCCCCCTCTTCTTGGTTTTTGGCCATATTGACCACGACCTTGAATCTGTCGTAGCCGTAGATGTTATAGATCGACTTGACTAAAGCATAGGCATCCATGAGCGCCGTAGGCTCGGGCGTGGTAACGATGATGGATCGATGCGAAGCACGCAAGAACGCCGCCACCTTCTCGTCAATGCCGGCTCCCGTATCTATGATGACATAGTCGTAGCGCTTGGAAACCTCATCGAGCTGGTTGACGATAGCCTGTATGGAGACCTCATCGAGCTCGAAAAAGTCGTCTATACCGGAAAATCCCAAGAGCACGTCGAAATTGTAGCTGCGCTGGATCACCTCTTCGACGGTAGCGCCTGCGAAGAGATCCTTGATGCTCTTTTTGGGAGTGAGGTTCAAAAACAGATGTACGTTGGCCATACCGATATCGGCGTCGATAAGCAAGATCTTCTTATCGCATTCATTGGCCAAGAGATAGGAATAATTGACGGCGAAGTTGGTCTTACCCACGCCGCCTTTTCCGCTGGCAACGGTGATAAATTTGCTATTGGTGCTTTGGCTCTTGGCCATCAGGTCTCTTAGACCACTCGCTTGATCCATCATAGGCTCTCACCCAAAATGTAGTTTGCCATGCGCTCGGGAGTGAGCACACGGATATCTTCGGGCACCTTCTGCCCGGTGCTAATAAAGGAGACCGGAATATCGGTCTTGATAGGAAGATTGAGCAAAATTCCGGGCTTGTAGGTCTCATCGATTTTGGTAAAGAATATGTCGCTAATAGGGAAAAAGGTGCGATAGCGGTTGACCACTTCGATCGCTTCGGTATTTTTGTAGTTGCAGCTAATAACCAGCGAAATATCCATAAAATCGCTGCCGCTGCCCAAAATCTCCTTCATCTCGCCAAGCCTCCAGTAATCATAGTGGCTGCGACCCACGGTATCGATGAGCACTACGTCGATACCGCTGAGGTTTTGGAGCGTTTTTCTCAAGTTTTTCGAATCGGTAATGGCAAAAAACGGAATATTGAGAATATTGGAAAAACTGCGGGCTTGTTGGATAGCCCCCACTTTGAAGGTGTCGATGCTGATTACTGCAATTTTGAGCTTTTGGTTGATGACGAGCTCCGATGCTATTTTGAAAAGATTGGTGGTTTTACCTACGCCAGTGGGGCCCACGAATGCGATCACTTTGAAAGCCCCTTTTTGGATTTTTAGAGGCCCTTTGAACTTGATCTTCTTTTCGATGGCGTTGACGAGAGCTTCTTTGAAAAAAGAGGTGTTGAGATCGAATTTGTTGGCATCGATATCGAATCCGCAGGACTCCTTGACCAGCAGCTTGGCCACCTTGGGATCCACATCTTTTTTCAATAAAAGCTTAATAAGATCGAGGGCATCGCCCGTAAACTCCTTGAACTCCTCGGCAAAATCAAGCTGTCTGCTCCCTTGTGACGTATGGGGAGGAACTTCCGTTATGGCGCCTTCTTGGACGATGGCTTTTTTAAGGGGCTCGATCTTTTTGTCTATCATCTTTTCGATACGTTCTAAAAACTTATCCACCTCTTGCGACTTCTCCTCTTTCGATAGCACATCCATAAACCCCTCCTCTTCCGTGGGCACCTGCACAAAAAGGGCATACTTTTTGCGCCCGAAAAACGGCAAACCGCTCTTGGAAACTTCATAGCTGATAATCTTGACGTCTTTGCCGTACTCCTGCTTGGCCTGGTGAATCAGCTGCTCCAAGTCGTGCCCTTCATACTTAACTATTTCCATTGAGATCCACCTTGGCGACTATGTTGAGTTTTGTTTTCGGCTCCACTTCGTTGTATGACAGGACGCTCACGTTTGCCAGATAGGGCTCGATGAGCCGCCGTACGAATCTGCGCACACTGGGTGAGGTGAGCAGCACAGGCGTGCGCTGTTCGACGATAAATTTTTCCAAATTGGCGTTTATCTGCAAAATAAAGTGCTGCAGTTTCGCTGGATCCAAAGGCGGCAAATTGCCCTCATACTCTTTGATTTTTTGGTACAAAAACTCTTCGCTGGAACTATCGAGCGTCATAGCATAGAGCACACCGTCTTTTGCGTAGATGGACGTGATAAGACGCGCGAGCCCCTCGCGCACGAACTCCGTCAAAAGATCGGTATCCGTGGTTTTGGTGATGTTATCCGCGAGATTTTCTATGATAGTCAGCAGGTCTTTGATGGGGATATTCTCTTTAAGAAGATTTTGCAATACCCTGTGCAATACCGAATATGGCACCTGCTCGGGCACCAGGTCTTTTACGATAGGATACTTCTTGGCCAGGTTTTCCACCAGCTCCTTGGTTTCGCTGCGTCCTAGTATCTCGTAAGAGTGGGATTTGAGCACTTCCGATAGATGGGTGATAATCACGGTAGGTATGTCCACCACGGTATAGCCTAGCATCTTGGCTTTGTCTTTGTTGGACTCATCTATCCAATAGGCTTTAAGGCCAAATGTGGGCTCTGTGGTCTCTATCCCTTCTATCGCCCCTCTGGTACTGCCGGTATCGATAGCCAGAAGTTTGCCTGGATGCACCTCGCCCCTTGCCACTTCGATACCGCGTATGAGGATGCGATACTCGCCTGATCCCAGCTCGAGATTGTCCTTGATATGAATGAGGGGGATAATGAGCCCCAGATCCTTGCTCAGCTGCTTGCGCAAAGCCTTGATGCGCTTGACGATTTCGCCGCCTTGCTGGTCGTCTACCAAAGGGATGAGCCCGTAGCCGATTTCAAAGGAGATAGTCTCGGGCTGCACCACCAGCTCCTCCTCTTCCTCTTCCTGCGTCTGGCTGATAAGCTCCTTGGCGCGCTCTTCGGCTTCTTTGATTTCACGATTTTTGAGATCGAGCTGCATCATGTACCCCGTGATAGCCAAAAGCGAAGCCAGCACCATGAAAGGTACGAACGGCATCCCGGGCACGATTCCCATGATAGCCAGTGCCGCCGCACTCATAAACAGGGCCTTGGGATAGCCGGTGAGCTGGCTGAATATTTCCTTACCCAGGTTCGTCTCAGACACCGCGCGTGTCACCATGAGCCCGGCTGCAGTGGAGGTGATGAGAGAGGGTATCTGGCTCACAAGCCCGTCACCCACCGTCAAAAGTGTAAAGTTTGCCGCCGCAGTCGCCACACTCATGCCGTGCTGGAAAACACCGATAGCGATACCGCCTATGATATTGATGAGTGTAATGATGATGCCGGCTATAGCATCGCCTCGAATAAATTTGCTCGCACCGTCCATCGCACCGTAGAAGTCCGCCTCTTTGGCTATCTCTTGGCGGCGGCGTTGCGCCTCCTCTTCATCGATGAGACCCGCATTGAGGTCCGCATCTATCGCCATCTGCTTACCCGGCATCGCATCGAGAGTAAAGCGCGCCCCCACTTCGCTGATGCGCTCGGTCCCTTTAGTGATGACGATGAAGTTGATGGTCACGAGCACTATAAAGACGATGATACCTACTACGTAGTTGCCGCCCACCACAAACTCGCCGAAGCTCTGTATGAGATGGCCTGCAGCGTCGGGTCCCTCATGACCGTGTAAGAGGATACGCCTCGTGGTGGCCACGTTGAGAGAGAGGCGAAAGAGCGTGGCTATCAAAAGAAGCGAAGGGAACGCAGAGATTTGCAAAGGGTTGCTCACATACACGGTGGCCATGAGCATCACCAGCGAAAAGGTGATACTAGTGGTAAGCAAGATATCGAGCAAGAAAGGTGGAACGGGCAAGACCATCGAGCCCAAAATCGCTAATATGAGCACGATAATGATAGCGTCGGAATGGTCGTTTATCTTCGTAAAGACGCGCTCGATACTTTGTGTCATTTGCCTTGCTCTTCGTAGGTTTTCAGTGCGTTTTGGATGTACTCTTTAAGTCCCAAAGCGTCCGCATCGCTGATAGCTTTGGACATCTGCATATCGAACATGTCCCAGTATATTTTGGCCGAAAAGGAGTGCCCAAAGAGCGAGGACTCTTTTTCTAGCTCCTTGCGCACCTCCTTTAAAAACATATGCAAAAACTCCTCCTCAAAAGCCTTGGCGGCCTCTGCTTTGGTGCGTATCTCAGAGAGATTTTTGATATCCCAGTATGCCGTGTTTTCTATCTTCATATCGCTTCTCACATTATCACAATTTTGGCATGCAGTTTGCCCGATTTCTTGATAGCTTCGATGATGGCTATCAGGTCTCTAGGCGAGATGCCCAGATCGTTGAGCGCTTTGACAAGGTCTTTGAGCGTAGGCTCTTTAATAGCGAATATTCTACCGTTTTCCTCTTCTATTTTCGTTGTAATTTTCGGCACTACCTTCGTTTCGCCGCCACTGAGCGTCGGCGGCTGGGAGACCTCTTTTTGTTTTTGGACCGTGACGTAGATGTTGCCATGGGAGATATAAACAGGTGTGTCGAGCTTGATATCTCCGCTCATAATCACGGTGCCCGTGCGCTCATAAATGACGATAGTCGGCTCGCTTGCGCTCTCGATTTTTAGATCCAAAATTTTGGAGACGAACTTCACCTTGTCCGTGGCGATATCGGGAAAGCGCACCTTCACCGTCGCCGCATCGATGGCATAGGCTAGATCGCGTCCGAAGGTGCGGTTGATGCTTTCAACTATGTTTTTGGCCGTCTCGAAGTTGGGATGTTTGAGCGTAAGAGTGACATCCGGTTGGTTTTCGAAATTATACGGAAGGTTGCGCTCGATGATGGCACCGTTTGGAATAACGCCCGTAGTGGTGAAATTTTTTTGTATCTTGCCGCCTTTGTTGGACTCTGTATAGCCGCCGCCCGTGGAGACGGGACCCTGGGCGAAGGCGTAGAGCTTGCGGTCGGGTCCAAAGAGCGGCGTACGAATCAGCACGCCGTTACCGATATCTTTGGCATCTCCGATACTGGAGACCGTTACGTCCACCACCATGCCGCTCTTCGCAAAGGGCGGCAATTTGGCAGTCACAATCACGGCGGCTGCGTTTTTGGTCTTTACATCTTTGGGGTCGATGTAGATGCCCATTTTTTTGAGCATATTGGCGATGCTTAACAGCGTAAATTTGGTAGTAGTACCATCGCCCGTACCTTGCAAACCCACTACGATGCCGTAGCCCGTGAGGTAGTTTTCGCGCACGCCGACGATATTGACCTCATCGCCTATACGCGTACTCACCGCATACGCTTGCAAGATACACAACAAAAACAAACCTATTCTTTTCACGTTTCTCCTCTCAAAATGGCCAGATTTCCATCAGTACACGCGCCAGCCACCCCGGACGCTGGGTGGTGCGCATAAAACCTTTGCCGTTGTACTCTACGTACATGTCCGCCACTTTCGCTGAATCGATGGTGTTGTCGGGATTGACGTAGGCCGGATTGACGATGCCTGAAATCTTGATAAATTGCGTATCGTCGTTGATACGGATATATTTGCGCCCTACGATGTAGAGATTGCCGTTGGGATAGACCTTCACCACGCGTGCCGTAATTTTTGCAAATAGCTTGGCACTGCGATTGGTACCGCCTTTGCCTTGAAAACTGTTGCCCGATTTTTGGTCCAACCCCAAAAGGGTGGTCTTGTTAGGCACCTTTTTATCCATGACAGTGGGCGCCGGGATAGAGAGATTCATGCTGTTGGTGCGTGAACTCTTGGTGTTTGTGGTGCCTGCACCCTTGACGTTTTCGTTGACGATGATAGTGATGATATCGCCCACGTTATAGGCTTTGGCATCGCTAAAGAGATTATCATAGCCGTTGTAGAGCGAGCCTGGATTGCGGTAGTGCGGCTCCTTTTGCTGCGCCGTTTCGTTGATATCGGGACGCACTATTGTAGGCTCTGGGCTTTTTGAGGCACAGCCGATAAAAAGCAGCATCAACGATACTGCACTACACCATTTTGCAATACTTTGCATCGTAATACCTTGTTGGATGAGAGATTCTTGATGCGCACCGTGTCCCCTATGTTGCCGTTATCGAGTGCCAGACCCAATAGTTCGATGTGAATCGCTCCTTTTTGGTAGATGATTTTGACGTTTTTGCGTTTTTTAACGGCGTAATCGGGAGTGACCATATAAGGCTTGATGACACTGCCGGCTTTGATAGAGGTGCGTGCGACGCTCCCAATTACGGTGGCGGGAAGTTCACGCTTTTGGGCAGAGTTCGTCAGGCGTCTTTTTTCGTACGTTACGCTATCAGGGGTGATGATGGAGCCTCTGGGGATATCTCGCACGGCTACGGGAAGTTTGGCATAGCGCTCCACTACTACGCTTGCTCGCTTGAGCAATCTCTTATTATCGGAAGTAAGAACGATTTTTAAATAGATATGGCTAAAAGATTCGCTACTTGGCTCTATATGGATACGATATCCTTGGAGCGGTTTGGAAGAATCGATCGCGATGCGCTTGATGCGTATATCTTTGTAATGGCTTTTGATATAGCCGCGAACAAGGTTTTCGAGCCTCTCTTTAGTGATGGGCTCATTGGAAAGAATACTCACCCTTTCGCCCACAAAACGGATACGCTTGGGATCGATCAGAGAGTTTCGCAAAATTTCGGCTATCTCTCCTTTTGTAAGAACGCCGTCGGCCGTGTACACTGAAGGTATCGCAAGCGACCCAAGATATGCCGTCACTTTGGGATCGTCGCTTTTGATAGCGGCCACTTGGGCTAGGTGTAGGCCTTCACCAGCTTGCACACTTCTTTTGAGCACGAGCTTTGTATCGGCCATAAGTGCTCCAAGCATGAGCAGCATCAGCACGATTTTACGACTTAAGATTCGCAACGGTTCGCAGCATCTCATCGGCTGTGGTTATTCCTTTCGAGTTCATTTCATAGGCTCGCTGGGCTACGATGAGATTGACCATCTCTTCGACGATATTGACGTTGGACATCTCTAAAAACCCTTGTGCCAATTTGCCGAATCCATCGGTATTGGGGTCACCCTCCACCGCTTCGCCTGAAGCTTCCGTCTGCACGAAGAGGTTTTGGCCGATGGCTTTGAGGCCTGAAGGATTGATGAAGCGATAGAGCTTGATATCTCCTAGCTCCTCTACAGTCTGCTCGCCCCCCTCATTGCGCACCACCGTCACTTTGCCGCTGGGGCTGATGGAGATGCTCACGAGGGTTTCGGGAGAGTTGATTTGAATATTGGGCACCAGTTTGTATCCTTCGGGGGTCACTATGTAGCCTTCAGGGTCTATCTGGAAATTTCCTGCACGCGTGTAGGACTCGCCGCCGTCTGGCAGCTCTATTTTGAAAAATCCTCTCCCCTCTATCGCCACATCCAGGTCGCGCTTGGTGGTTTTGATGCTTCCTTGGGTGAAGACTTTGCTCACATCACTCACCTTCACGCCCAACCCTATCTGGATGCCGCTGGGCACGCGATTGCCGTCTGCGCTCACCACGCCTGGGTCTTTGACGTTTTGATAGATAAGGTCTTCGAAGTTGGCGCGCGACTCTTTAAATCCCACGGTATTGACGTTGGCGATGTTGTGAGAGACCACGTCGAGATTGGTCTGCTGTGCGCTCATTCCCGAAGCAGATGTCCATAGTGCCCTAATCATTCATATCTCCTTAGGCTTTGCCGATTTCGTTGGTTTTGCTGTTTATCTGGTCGATGCTTTTAATGAGATTACCGTATATTTCGAATTTTCTCTGCGCATCGATGAGTGCCGTCATCTCTAAGATAGGATTGACGTTTGCCATCTCCAAAAATCCTTGATGCACCTTGGCTTGTAGCTGTTTGGCTTCGCCTTTGGCGCGGTAATAGGTATCTCCCACCGCTTCCACGTCGCTAGGAGCTTGCAGCTTGAGCCTTGCTACCTCCTCGCCCTCTTGGAGGATTTTGCCGTCGGGAGCCACCACGAAAGGCTTGGCCGGATCGAGGATGATGGGCTTATCCTGTGCGCTCAAAACTGCGTTGCCGTTGCGATCGAGCAGCTTTCCGTCGGTATCCATAAAGAAGTGGCCGCTTCTAGTTAACATCTGTTCATCACCCTTTTGGACCACGAAAAACGCGTTGCCTTCGATAGCCATGTCGAGAGGTCGGTGCGTCTCTTTGAGTTGGCCTTGCGACAGATCAAGCATAGAGCGCTCAAATCTGGGAAACACGAAAAGATGATTTGCATCGCCGCCGTTATCATCTAGGCGCTGGCTCATCTCCTTGATGACCATCTTTTTAAATCCGTCGGTGTTGACGTTGGCGAGATTGTTGGAAGTGGTATCGAGCTGCTCCATAGCGCGTGAACCGCCGCTAGCCAGTATATATATGGATTGCATATCAAGAGCCATGGTCCCCTCACATATCTAAAATTTTGAGTCTATCTTCGGGCGTGATGATATGGGTGATGCGTATCCCGAAGTTGTTTTTTACGGTATAGAGCTCGCCTTTGGCTATGGTCTTGCCGTTGACTTTGAGATCGATCGGCTCATTGATGTAGCGATCAAGCTCGATGACGCTGTTTGGATTGAGCTTGAGAATATCCTCGATGGGCATCTGCGTCGAGCCCACTTCGATGGTCACCTCCAACGGGATATCTAGAAGCATAGAGAGTTTGCCGTTTTCGCTCTTTTCGTGCTGGGCAAACTCCGCACCGCTATCATCTTCTGCACCGTAGCTCTCTTGGGCGAACTGCCTCGCCATCAGCTCATCGGGACTCAGCTCCTCTTCGCCGGCCGTATCCACTTGCGCTTCTTCGGCAGCTGCATTCTCCTCACCCTCTTCACCTGCAAGGTCGCCGAACTGCTGCGCCATCAATTCATCGGGACTGAGCTCTTTGTTCTCTTCACTCATCTTCTTCCTTTTGCACCTCTTGTTGCAGGAGCGCGGCGTAGCGATCGCGCACCTTACCGAGGCGGCAGATAAATTTCTCTTTGTCCTCTACGATCAGCTTGACGGGATCTTCCTTGCTCACATCGAGCATGATCTCGCTGCCCACTTCCCACTCCAAAACCTCTTTCATAAAAAAGGTCTTTTTGGTAAGCTCCAGCGCTACGCGCACGTCGGTCTCGAGCACCAGCTCATTGAGTTTTTCTTTCCAGACCTCGTCCACTTCCCCGCTAAATTCGCTATAAATCACATCCTTGATGGGCAAGAACATCCCCTGTGGGAAGCAAAAGTAAATGGGGGCTTCGAAACCGTCGATATCGATGACACACTCCGAAATGATCACCTTTTCGTTGCCCGAAGTTATCTTGGCCAAAGCGGGATTGAGCTCGGTGGCCTTCTTTTCGACTTGTACGGGATAGACCTGGGAAAAGGTGGTCTGCAAGGTCGCAAGTGCCAGGTCGATAAAATCTTTGATGATATAGGTTTCGAGTTTCGTAAATTCACGCCCCTCCACTTTAAAAGGCTTGGCGGGACCGCCGAACATCACGCTGATGATGGTAAAGACCAGACGCGAATCCACCACCAAAAGCGCCGTATCTTTGAGAGGTTTCATGGTAAATGTGGTGTAGCTTGAAGGCATAGGGATTTTAAACATGAAGGAGTTGAAACGCGTAACGTAGATGCTTTCTTTGGAGACCATGTTGATTTTTGGCAAAATTTTTCGGATATCGTCCCTGAAGGCTTTGACCCATCGTTCATATATAAGATCGAGACCGGGCAGTCCACCCTTTTTGATGCTTTCTAGCTCGCTGAAATCGAAAGGACGAACGTCGGAAACTTCCTCTTCTTCGCCACTTTCTACGTCGCCTCCGCCGAGCAGTGCATCGATCTCTTCTTGGGAGAGGAACTCTTGATCGGACATGGATCAGCCTTCAAAAAATTAACATTTGTTCTTATTATAATGAAAAAGCAGGGGCAATGCAATAATTTAAGGGATTTTTTTGCAAAAATCTAACGTTCACACGAAAGCTGTTACAAAGAGGCAGAATCAGAGGTATTCCTCGCCCGAGCCAAAGTCGATGACGCCCTTGTTGATGAGATTTTTGACCTCTTCGATGACCTTTTTCTGGGCCTTTTCCACATCGCTCTTTTTCACTGGACCCAGCACCTCCATATCTTCGAGGAACATCTCCGCGGCACGTTTGGACATATTGGAAAGAAACTTGTCGAGAATCTCTTGCGGAGCGCCCTTGAGAGCCAGCATAAGGTCGTTTTTGTCCACGTTTTTGAGGATCTCGATGATTGCACGGTTGTCCAGTTTGACGAGATCTTCGAACTTGAACATCCGTTCTTCTATGTTTTCTGCCAGAATCTCATCCTCTTTGCGCACATCTTCGAGAAGTTCCACCTGCATATCTTTGGGCAATGCATTGACGATCTCGGCGGCCACGTCGATACCGCTGAGGCTCTCTTCGTTGCCCGCTCCTATGGTGAGCAGCTCCTCTTCGAGGGTATTGGCCACGATCTTGAGTGTCTGTGAGGAGATCTTTTCGATGGAGGCGATACGTTTTATCACCTCTTCGCGGACGTTGGTGACACCCACGCGTTTAGGGATATACTGCAAGATTTCGGCCGCTTTACCCGGTTTGATCTGTGACAGGATGAGGGCGATCACTTGGGGGTGCTCGTCTTTGATGATATTTGCCACTACCTTAGCATCGAGCTTCTCGAGCTCTTTGAAGATCTGCTTGCCCTCTTGTTCGTCAAATGTCTGATCCAAAAGCTTTTGGAGCACGTCTTGGGGCAGTGCCTTTTCGAGGATGCTCTTGAGATGGTCGGGAGCGATTTTGAGCGGAGAGACGGTGCGCAGATACTCGTACGCGTCATCGAGCACCTGCTTGAGGGTCTCTTTCGTAGGCGGCTCGAGGGTGAGGATCGTCTTTATTAGCTTCTCGATTTCGTGCTCTTTGAGCCCTTTGAAGATCTTGACGGTCACCTCTTCGGGCAGAGACGATACCAAAATCGCCGCTTTTTGGATGCCGCTGAGATTGCCGCCGCTCTTTTGTTCCGCCAAATCTCGCCTTTTGGATTAATTTATCTAATTTTATTATTTTTTGATTAAAAATCAAATGAAACGACCGATAATGTCATAAACCACCCAAAAAGGGCTTCCCTATGGCAACGAAGAGCCTGAACAACGAACACTTGGCTATCGCACACAACCATCTCGAGCTCAGCGCCCAAGAGCTTGGAGCTTGTGCAGATACGCTCTACGAAACGCTCACGGACTTGGAAGAAGCGCTCCAAAACATAGAACTCAAAGAGAGAGTGCTCCATGCTCTCGCAGCGCTACAGATGCAAGATATCATCACCCAGCGCCTCCGTAAAGTACAAGATTTTCTCACGCTGCTCGACAAAGAGGTCACACTCCCTGCGGACGAAGCATATCTCGAAGAGTTCGCATGGGAAAACGAAGTAAACCAAGATGATATCGACGCCATGTTTAGCGAATATAAAGGATAGTCCATGCATATAAACGTCACCGAAGATATGCAAGAGATTTTAGACGAGTTCATCCAAGAAGCCGAGGAGATTCTCGAAAACCTCGACCAGGAACTCATAGAGCTCGAAAACGACCCTACCGACAAGGACCTGCTGAACCAGATTTTTCGCGGAATGCACACTCTCAAAGGGGGTGCAGGGTTTTTGGGGCTTGAAAGCATCATCAATCTCGCCCACGTGATAGAAAGCATCTTCGATAAACTGCGCAACGACGAGATGCAGCTCGATTCGAACAAGATGGATATCATACTCGAAGGTATCGATATTATCAAAAACTCTATCGAAACTCTCAAATCCTCCAACGAAATCCCCGATATGGAAGATATCGCCGATATCATGGCCAAGCTCAACGATCTTTTGGAGGGCAAAGAGGTCGCCTCGACTTCACAAGACTCCGCTTCCGAGGCTACCGATATGCAAGATGGCTCAGACGAAGGAGCGGCAGATTCGCAAGTAGAAGATAGCCAAAACGATGATGAGTATGAAATCGTTTTTCATGAAGATGTGGACCCGGCCGTCCAAAATCTCATCCGCCAATATCCCGACAAAAACATCACCGAAATCCTCGACGAGCTGATCCTATTGCCGCCTGAAGAGCGGGATATGGATCTGATCATGAAACTGGATGAGCTCATAGCACAGAACAAAGACGTAGAGGACCTTATCAAAGAAAAACGCAAAAAAGAGCCTGCTCCCGCACCCCAAACACAACAGGCTCCCGCTCCAAAAGAGGAGCCGCAACAACCCCAACCCAAACTCGAGACCAAAAAAGAGTCCAAACCTGCTGCTAAAAAGAAAAAAGAGGAGACCGAAACAATCCGTATCGATATCGATCGCGTCAGCACCCTTATGAATCTAGTGGGCGAACTGGTACTCGATCGCAACCGCATCGTCAAGCTCACCTCACGCTTTCGCACCAATTCCGGTGATATCGAAGCGATAGAAGAGCTCAACGAAGCGATAGCCGGCATGAGCCGCTCCGTCTCTGACCTCCAAGAGGTGGTGATGAAGCTGCGCATGCAGCCTGTGAAACGCATCTTCAGCAAATTCCCACGCATCGTGCGCGATCTAGCCAAAAAAGTTGGCAAAAAGATCAATCTCGAACTCGAAGGCGAGGATACCGAAATCGATCGCAGCATCCTCAACCAGCTAGAAGATCCCCTCATCCACCTGGTACGCAACTCCATCGATCACGGTATCGAACCCCCCGAAGAGCGCATCGCCAAAGGCAAGCCGGAAGCCGGTACTATCGTACTTTCCGCTCTCCAAGAGGGTGATCGCATTATAGTCAGCATAGAAGACGACGGACGCGGGATAGATGCCGAAAAGGTCAAGCGAAAAGCGATAGAGCGTGGTCTCATCAAACCTGAACAAGCCGAACAGATGAGCGACAAGGAAGCCTATGAGCTCATCTTCTTGCCGGGATTTTCCACAGTCGATCAAGTAAGCGACCTTAGCGGCCGCGGTGTAGGCATGGACGTGGTGGCCAACGTCATCCACTCCCTGCGTGGCGCCATCGAGATCGACAGCGAACCCGGCGAAGGAACCAAAATCACTATGAAACTTCCACTCACCGTGGCCATCATCCGCACCCTCATGGTAGGCGTGGGAGATCGGATCTTCGCCATTCCACTCTTTAGCGTGGTAGAGATTATCAAATATCGCCCCGAGGACATCAAGGATGTAGGCATCTACAAATCCTTGATGCTGCGCGACGAGGTCTATCTCTTTTTCCATTTGAACGAACTCTTCGACATGGAAGGCAGCAACGAAAATAAATTTGTCATCATCATCAACATCGGAGAGAAAAATATCGCCGTGGCGGTGGATGACCTGTATGGCGAGGAGGAGATCGTCATCAAACCGCTGGGAGAGATGCTCAAAGATGTGGAGGGAATCGCCGGAGCTACTATCACGGGCGACGGCAAGGTGGTGCTGATTCTCGATATCAAATCCCTCATCAATGACAAACGCAACGATCTCATAGGAGTCATCTAATGAAAGAGATGGAAGTACTGGGGCTGAGTGAAGCTCTCGAAGAGAATATCAAAGAGGAAAAGCGCGTTATCGCCTTTTTGCTCAACGAGGAGCTCATCGGCATCAACATAAAAAACATCATCAAAATCACAAAAAAGCTCGACATTACGCCCGTGCCTAAAACTCCCGAATATATCATGGGCGTCATGAATCTTAGGGGCAATATCGTCCCCGTGGTCAACATCAAAAAGATGCTGGGTCTGCCCAACGCAGACAATATAGATGAACAGGAGTTCATACTCATCATCGACACGCAGCTGGGCAATGTCGGCCTCATGATAGACAAGGTGGTGGGAGCCATCACGATAGAGGACGAAGAGATATTGCCCGCTCCCATCAACTCCATCGGAATTGATTCCCAATATATCACGGGCGTTATCGTCACCGACGAAGAGATAGGCAACAAAAGTCTGCTGATTCTCCTCGATATCGACAAGCTCTTTTATAAAAACGAGGAAGAAGCGGAAGCGAGGGCATCATGAGAAAAAAAGAGTATTTGCCGAAAATCTTGGAAACGGGTGCCAACGAGCTGGAGGTCATCGACTTTCGCATGTATGAAGAGCTCGAAGACGGCACTATTTATGAGTGGGTGCTGGGCGTAAACGTGGCCAAAGTCAAAGAGGTAATCCAAAAACCCACAAACATCTTTCGCTCTCCCGGCATGCCGCCCGAAGTGGACGGTCTAGCCAAAATTCGCGAAGATGTGGTGCCGATAGTCAATCTAGGTAAATGGATGAAAATCAAAGCGCCCGAGCACAAGCCGGACAAATATGTGATCGTAATGGAGTTTTTACGCGAAATCATAGGTGTGGTGGTGCACGAAGCCAAGCGTATCCGCCGCATCAAATGGACAGACATCAAAAAGCCGCCCGCCAGTATAGACGAGAAGCTCGGCGGCAAAGTAGTGGGCGTCATCGAAATAGAAGAGGGACAACTACTCTTGTTGCTCGATTTTGAAGGCATCCTCGATGAGCTCGGTATGATCAAGGTCTTCAACGTCGAGGACAAAACAGACTATGCCAAAAGCGAGCGCTCCTACAACATCCTCGTGCTCGACGATAGCCCCGTAGCGCGCAAAATCATCCGTAAAATCCTCGAAAAAGACGGCCATAGGGTCTATGAAGTGGAAAGCGGCATCGAAGGGCTCAAATTCCTCGAAGAGACTCTCGAGGAAGCGGAGCGCGAAGGTGTGGATATCACAGACAAAATCCAACTCATCATCAGCGATATCGAGATGCCCGGGATGGATGGGCTGACTTTCACGAAAAAAGTGAAAGAGCACCCCGTCTTTTCCAAGATTCCGATCGTCATCAACACCTCGCTCTCGGACAAAGCGACGGTGGACAAGACGCGCTTCGTCAACGCGGATGCGCATCTGGTGAAATTCGATACGAAAGATCTCTTGCATATAGTCCGTGAATATGCGATCAAGAAATAGGAGGAACAATGGCACTGCCTGATAGAAATATAAAGATTTTAGTGGTCGACGACGCACCAATGATACGAAGAATTCTCAAAAACTTGCTCAAAGAGATGGGATTTACCAACGTGGAAGAAGCCGAAGACGGGATGGTGGCGCTGCAAAAACTGCGCAGCCAAAAGTTTGATTTCGTCATCACCGACTGGAACATGCCCAATCTCACAGGTATCGAGCTGGTCCAAGAAATCAGAAAAGACCCTAATCTCAAACATCTGCCGATAATGATGGTAACGGCCGAGGCGAAAAAGGAAAACATCATCCTAGCACTCAAAAGCGGGGTGAACAACTATATCGTCAAACCCTTCACACCCGAAAACGTCAAAGCCAAAATCGAAGCAATCTTTAGCGCCAAATCAAAGAAATAGGAGCCGACCATGAGTAAAAAAGAGATCAAAAACGAAACACAAGAGACTCAAATCCAAGAGTGTGAAGAGAAATTGGAATCCGTCATCCAAAAAGATAAAGAGCGCTGGATAGCAAGCAGCGGAAAACTGAGTGAAGCAATCTTCAACGCAGCCCTGGTCAAAACCGGAATTTACCGTTTCAAAAACCGCTTTGCGAAATTTAACGAAACTTTTGAAAAAATCACAAACACAAGCGAAGAGAGCCTCAAAACTACAGATACTATCATGCAAAGCATCGCTGCCATAGAAAATGCGCAAAAAGAGACTACCGACCAAATAGACTACGGAGAGACTATTCTCAATAAAACAAACCAGGACATCCTCGAGTCCGTCAAAGCGATGGACAACCTCACCAAAACCACCGAAGAGCTCAAACGCAAAATCAGCGGCATCGACCATGTCCTCAACGTCATCCTCGAAATCACCGAACAGACCAACCTCCTCGCACTCAACGCAGCTATCGAAGCGGCGCGTGCAGGTGAAGTGGGACGGGGCTTTGCCGTGGTGGCGGATGAAGTGCGCAAGCTTGCAGAAAAGACTAGCAAGAGCGCCAGTGAAATCCGTGAAGTGACCATTTCAGTGATGGATGAGATGGATAATACCGCCAAAGTGGTCAACAACGCCAAAACCATCGTCGAAGATAGCGCAGAAGGTGCCAGCGGTGTCCTCAAGACCTTTCACAAAATCAAGCAAAACAGCGCAAACGTAACCGACCTTATCCAAAAACAGATCGAATACACAAACAAACAAAAAGAGAATATCTACACGTTTAGCGAAGAGATCCAAAAACTCAACAAAGACCTCAAAGAGGCGCAAGAGCTCGCCAACATCACGGGTCTACGCATCCTTTCTACCATCGACTACATGAAAGAGGGCATCGACAAGTGCGCTGAGTTTACCAAAGATGAGGCTGTTACGAAAATCCTTGACGCTATCAAAGCTCACTCCGTCTACATCACGAACGTGGCAAAACTAATCGAGGGATATGATGATATCTCTCTCAAAGACTTCACCGCATGCGACTATGGCAAATGGTTCTATTCGGGTGAGGCCTTCAAAGCGCTTAAACCCTACGGTGACGAAGTCATAGCTATCCTCGAAGGCACCGAAGAATTGCATAAAGAGGTGCACAACATCGCCCAAGAGCTGGTACGCCTCAAAAAAGAGAATCGCCGTGAAGAGATTTTCGACAAGTTCCAAGAGCTCGCGGAAGCGGCTACGGCACTCGTGAAAGAACTGACCAAAATCTACGCGATTATCGCGGCAAAAGAGCTCGACTAAAGGCTGAAAAATGTATAAAAACCTCTACAACAAAAGAGGAATCGAGCCCAAGAATATCGAATCACCCTTCGAGCTAAACGAGCTCTTTTTCTCCATCACCGATCCCAAAGGGGTGATTCTCACGGGCAACGACGTTTTTGCCAAAGTATCAAAAATGAGCAAAGAGGAGCTCATAGGCAAGCCTCACAACATCATCCGCCATCCCGATATGCCGCGCGCTATCTTCAAGGCTTTGTGGAGCACCATCAAAGCCGGCAGACCCTTCGTGGGATATGTGAAAAACATGGCCAAAGACGGTAGCTACTACTGGGTTTTGGCTGCAGTCTATCCCGTCATGGATGAAAACGGTGAAATAGAAAAATATATCTCCATCCGTCTCAAACCAAGCTCCAAGATGTTCGAAATCATCCCGGACCTCTATCATGAACTGCTGGAGTATGAATTAAAAAACGATATGGACTCGGCACTCAAGCTTTTGGGACAAAAGCTAGGAGAATTGGGATTTGAGAGCTATGAAGAGTTCTCTAAGCGGGCTTTTTTTGAAGAAGTACAAAGCAGAGAGAACCTCATCAAAAGCGACGGGAATGTAAATTGTCAAGTGGATTTGACCAATGTCATTCCTGAAAATGCAGAGTTTATCGATCTTTTGTGCAATCTAGAAACCATATTCTTTCGCATCAACCGCTACTTCAATGAAATTTTCGGCAAGGTCAACCTCTTTTTGAACCTCAACGAAGAGCTCAATAAAAAGAGCAAATTTATTTATGAGCTAGCCGAAGATATCCGTCTGCTCTCCCTCAATGCTTCCATCGAAAGCTACAAGGTAAAAAAAGAGGGGGTCTCCTTCTCCACACTCTCGCACGAAATGCGTAAAAACGCAGAACTAAGCGAGCGCAAGATTTTGCAACTGAGCGATATCATCGAAGATACCAAAAAGGATATCGAAGATATCGGCTTCAATATCCTCACATCCAAGCTGGTCATAGAGATGATAACCTTCTTTATCAAAGAGATGATACAAAACCTCTCCCACATGAGCGTAGAAGATACACGCCAACAAGAGGTTATAGAGAATCTCAAAAATCTGTTCGCACTTTTAGTGAACTATTCACAAAACCTCTCGGCCAATATCGATACTTCCAAAAGTCAGCTGCGCTCGATGTTTTACAACATCCAAGAGCTCAATGTCCTCATCAATCGCCTCGACTTTATCCACATCAACGGGCTTATCGAGTCGGCTCACACCAAAGGGGATGGAGGGGGATTTACCATCATCTTTTCACAGATGCTCAAACTCATCGAAGCGGCCAAAAACGAGATTATCAATCTCGAAACGAGCATAGCAAACGCTAATGAAGAGAACCTCACCGTCAATCTCATCACCGAAGTGGCACAGCAAAAAATCGCAAGACTCCAAAAACGATACAGCTTCCTCTTTAATTAACCGAAAATCTCCTCGAGTTTGGCGAAGGCCGGCTTGAGGATGCGTTCGTTGTATTTTTCGCAGTCGCTTTTGAGGGCTTTTTTGAAGCTAAGTCTTTTGATCTCTTCCTTGGATGCGCCGTTTTTGATGGCTTCTTTGAGCTCCGCATCCACATCCATATCCATATTTGCAAACTCCCAGAGCGTGATGCCAAAAGCGCGCGAATATTTGATAGCGTCGCTGTCTGCGAGGACAAGATAGTTGCGATCTTTTTCGTCGATGTAGTTGATAACGCCCTTAGTATCGAAAAAGCCGTATTTATCTCCTAAAAAGATGTCGAATTGCGACTCGATTTCACGGTTTTCGTTCCAGCGGTTGAGGGCAAAAATCGTCTTGATATCGGGGTTGGCGTTTTTGACCTTTTGGTAGATGTTGATAGCGCTCGTAGCATCCAGCTCGCCGTCCATAAGCGGTATCACTACCCCATCGAGGGCATAGACCATCCCGCTCTCCACAAGGGCATCGAGGACATAGACGGCGGTCTTGTTGGCACCGATATCCATGACGATGTTGTTTTCAAGAAGCAAGATATCGCGCAGCTCTTCGCGCAGGTCCTGTCCTGCCACTCCTATGCGCTCGAGCCATACGAGCCTGCTCTTTTCGAACGAGATACTATCTTCGTTTTCGTCGTCGAACTCGAAAAAAGATACGGGATTTTGGGATTTTTGGTAGAGGTAGGGGACGATGAGCTGCATGCTGATAGTGCTCTTGCCCACGCCCCCTTTGGTGTTGATCACTGCGATTTTTTTGAAATTCGGCATCATTACCCCGTCTATTGGTCTTGGGGTAATTATACCAAAAGCGAAGAAGCCTTAGTGGGAGCAGCCGCAGCTGCCGCCGCTATGCCCTCCATGGCCGCCGCTCGGCGCTGCGCCTGTAGAGCAAGCGGAAACCCCCGGAGGCGTGGTAGGCTGGATAGCTTCGTTGCTCACACCGCCCTCTTCGTTGACCTTTTCGATAAAGTGCCACAGCTTATTGGCCGCTTTGTGGTAGCGCTTGGCCGTTTCGCTCTCGGGATGATAGAAGACCACGGGCTTGCCCTCGTCTCCCCCTTCGCGAATAGCCGGCTCGATGGGAATCTCACCCAGCACGGATGTGCCGTATTCGAGGGCTACGTCGTGTGCCGTGCCTTTACCGAAAATATCGCTCTCGGTCTGACAACTCGGACAGATAAAGCCGCTCATGTTCTCTACGATACCGGCTATAGGGATATGGAGCTTTTTGAACATGTCGAGGCTGCGTCTGCTATCATCGAGGCTCACCATCTGAGGCGTCGTGACGGTCACACCTGCAGTGACGGGAACGCTTTGGGCCAGTGTTAGCTGCGCATCACCGGTGCCCGGAGGCATGTCGATAAAGAGCACGTCCAAGTCGCTCCATAAGATATCGCGCAAGAACTGCTCAATCGCCTTCATGATCATCGCACCGCGCCAAATCAGCGACTGCCCCTCTTCCATGAGCACTCCCATACTCATCACTTCTACGCCGTATTTGGTCTCGATGGGCTTGACCTTGTTGCCCACTACTTCCGGCTGGACGCCGAGGATGCCTAGCATTCTAGGAATGTTGGGGCCGTAGATGTCCGCATCGAGAATGCCCACCTTTTTGCCCTGCATAGCCATAGCGATTGCCAGGTTGACCGTAGTAGTGGATTTGCCCACACCCCCCTTACCGCTACTTATCATCACGAAGTTTTTCACTTGGGGTGCGAGGTTTTTGCCGCGGCTGGAAGTCTCTCTGGGCATCTTGGGCTGTTTGATATTGACGATTACCTCTTTTGCACCTTCGAGCTCGAGCTTTTTGGTAATTTCATCGCGAAGCTGCTGCGCCACTTCGGGTGCACTTGAAGTGATATCGAGCTCCACGGCCACCCTGTCGCCGTTTACTTCCACGTTTTTTACAAACCCGAAAGTAACGATATCTTTGGTAAATCCCGGATATGCAACGGTCGATAAAACCTGTTGCACCTTTTCATTTGTTAGCATCTATGCTCCTTTAGCGAAGTAATTCGGATAGATTTTATCCTATTTATCTTTAAGGAAGATTAAGAAAAATAGCAGAACTCATTAAGTAATTGTAGAAA
>WGBB01000030.1 GCA_015494505.1 Nitratiruptor sp.
AAATCGATGCCAAAGCAAAAGCCCTCATAGACTACGACACTGCTAGCACGCGCTACAGCGCCACACTCGAAGCCAAGGGATTTCGCGGCAAGAAGCTCAATCTCTTAGAATACGCCAATCTCGCTCTGCACGGCAACAAGGACAAACTCACAATCGATTACTACGCTTTTGTCTACAACCATCACGGTTTTTACGCTACCAAACCCTCTACATTCCTTTTCAAAGACCATCGCATCGAAGCGGCTCTGTGGCTCGAAGATGCCATCAAGATTACGGGATTTTTCGATACCAAAGCCAAAGAAGGGCGCTTTCAAGCCCACACCGACCGCTACACCTACTCCTCTATCGAGGGGCGCGTCATGCTGCGGGGCGCTATCCAAGCCCACATCCACCAAAAGCGCACCGACATTACCGGCTCTATATGGCTCCTTGGCGGCGTGATTACCTACCGACCTAAAAAAACGCGTGTGGTTAAAGACAAGGATATCATCATCGTCGATGAAATCCAGGTGCGCGACGACTATTTCACCGACAACGTCTCCCTCAACATCCACATCGACTCCACCAAACCGATTCTGTATAAAATCCCGGGGCTCTACGTATTGCTACGCCCCGATATACTGCTTTATAAAGAGTATCAAAAGCCTTTGCAGGTTTTGGGGCTTGTGAAAATCATCCGCGGCAAGTACGACATCACAGGCGGCTATCTCGATATCTTGCCTTCACAGCTAAGCTTCTTTGGCCCGCCCACCGACCCGATGCTTGAACTCCATCTACGCACCAAAAAAGATCGCTACACCATCTTCATCGACGTGGCGGGAGATGTGGAAAATCCGGTGCTGAGCTTTTCGAGCGAACCCTATTTGAAGCAAAACGAAATCCTCTCTTTACTGGCATTCGGCTCAGGCGGCGGGGTGCTGGGCGGTGCCTTGGGAGGGGCGCGCTTTACATCGATGCTCTCCAATCTCTTCGTCAAGGACCTCCTCGCCACCTTTGGTATCAAGCTCGACACCCTCTCGCTCATCACGAGCAAAAACGGCCTGGGGTTCGAGGTGGGCACCCACATCACCGACAAAATCAGTATCGTGTATAAAAACGACGAAATCTCCACCGTCATCATCCGCTACCAAGTCAACGGCCACGTGGAGACCGAAGCGATTTTCGGCCCCAGCCGCAGCGGCGTGCATATCTTTTACCAAAAAAGTAGATAGCACTCCTCTTGCGATTTTAAGAGTGCGATGCTACACTTCCAAAAATCTGGGAGAGATGATGAAAGAAGCGATACTATTCGACCTAGACGGCACCCTCATCGATAGCGCACCCGACTTGGCTGCAAGCCTCAACTACACCCTCACTGCGCTGGGACTGCCTACATACGACCTGGCTACCGTGCGAAGCTGGATAGGCGGCGGAGCCACGAAGCTCTTGCAGCGAGGCCTTAGTGGCACCAAAGAGCCAAAAGAGGTGGATAGCGAGCTTTTAGAAAAAGCCAAAGAGATTTTCTTCGCCCACTACGGTGCGAATCTTTGCCGCGAAACGAGTCTCTACCCTTGCGCCAAAGAACTCCTCGAAAATCTCAAAGGCCGCTACCGCATAGGGCTTGTGACCAACAAGCCCACCCCCTTCGTGCACCCCATCTTGCAGGCTCTGGATATCGATATCTTCGACGTGGTCTTGGGAGGCGAGAGCGTGGAGTACAAAAAGCCCCATCCGGCACCCCTCTTGCACGCTTGCGAGACCCTTGGCATCCAGCCGTACAAAGCTTTGATGGTAGGGGATTCTATCAACGACTACCAAGCGGCCAAGCGTGCCGGCATCGACGTGGTGCTGGTACCCCACGGCTATGACGAAGTGGAAACTTTTGCCAAAGAAGAGGAAATCACAGATCTCTGCACCCTCAAGGAGCGACTATGCGCATAGCGATTATCGGCGGCGGCGTGGCGGGAGCGTCGAGCGCCATCTATCTGCGCAGCCTCGGAGCAGACGTGACGCTGTTTGAAAAGCGCCCGTTTCTCATCGGCGGACCTCCCGCGTGCCACCTGCATGCCGGCGGCAATCTCTATCCCGATATCGACGATGCACAGCGCAAACAGCTGCTGCGCGAATCGATAGAGTTTCTTCGCTACTACCCCCAGGCGATCGAAAAACGCCCCACGGTGCTGGCCGTGCCCAAACATATCGCCATCGATGCGAGCGAACTGGAGCGGCGCACGCAGCTATTGGCAGAGTACTACCGAGAGCTTGTGAAAAAAGATGCGGCCAATGAGGTTCTAGGCGACGTGGAGCACTACTATCTCGCTTTTAGCAAAGAACAGCTCCTCGAGCTGCGCAAGCTCCCCACGCCCGATGTGCCCCAAAACCACGTAGAGTGGCTCATCGCCTACAGCAAAGAGGTGGACTTGGAGCGTCTCAAATTCCCCGTGCTTTTGGTGCAAGAATACGGCATCAACATCTTTCGCCTCAGCGCCATCGCGCATCTGCGCCTGCGAGGCACAACCGTGCACACCTCCACACGGGTGACAAACGTGCACCAAAAAGATGACAAATTTTACCTCACCTACGAAAAGGATGGCAAAAGCCAGACCGAAGCTTTCGATTTTCTTATCAACGCCGCAGGCTTTGAGAGCGGCACCATCGACGATATGTTGGGTTACAAGCGCAAACGCCTCGTAGAATTCAAAGCCGCCTACATCGCCAAGTGGCACAGCCGCCATCTCTATCCCGAGATGATTTTTCACGGCGTGCGAGGCACAGAACACGGGATGGCACAGTTCACCCCCTACCCAGGCGGCTACTACCAGCTCCACGGTATGCGCAAAGATATCACCCTCTTCGAAGATGGTGTCGCAGCAAGCACCGATGCATCGAGCCAGCCGAAACTTCCTCAAAAATACCTCGCATGGATCGAAAAAGGGTGGCCAAAAGATGCGGCACTCCACCGCACCGAGCGTGCCATCGAGTACGTAAGCCGCTATCTACCCGCTTTCAAGGAGGCTGAGCCCACCGCCACACCGCTTTTTGGCGCGCAGCAAATCCCTGGAGATGATATCAGTCTGCGCGCTGCCGAAGTGAGTTTCGAAGGAGAGCGCTACGCTCGCTGCGAAATCGTCAAAGTCTCCTCGATCTTTGCGATGCTTGATGCCATCACCCAGCGCCTCATCGATTTAGGAGCGCTTCAAAGCAGTGCCCTAGGCAAGCGAGGCTTTGGCGAGCTGTGCGACGAAGAGGAGATAGACGCACTCGCGCGCACCATCGCCGTAAGCCGCGGCTATCCTGAAGCCATGGCGCGCTTAGCGCTGCCCTACAGCGCGTAGGATGGTGCTGCGTAGCTCCTTGGCGTCGTAGTGCTTGGCGGTTTTGATGCGAATAAGGGGGAGTTTGGCGCTCTTGCAGGCCCACTCTATGAAGCGGTCTCGCTCTATCCTATCAGCCCTTGCGTGGCTGGCGTCATCGAGCTCGATGGCTGCGAGGATTTGCAGTCCCTCATCACAAAGCACGTAGTCGAAGTGCTTGCAGGCTACTTTATTGAAGGCACTTTGCCAGCGGCTACGGTCTTTAGCGCTAATGGGAAGTAATAAATCGGCAGCCCGCACCTTGGCAAAGATGAGATACCTATCCCCCACGGCACGTTGCAGCGCGAAGTAGAACTTCCTCTCACTAGCGGTAAAGAGATTTTGGACTTTTTTGTATCTTAGCGGCGGTTTTTTGCGAAAAAGTATGATAATAACCACCGCTATTAGAACAAAGAGTACTATGTAGAGCAGATCGCGGTTGTTTAGTGCATGAAGAATAGATTCTTTATCTAGCAACTACTCGTCCCAAACACTAATCTTTTTACGCATTACACACGATTACGCTCTAGTATATTTTCTATATACCGAAGAGTATTTCGCATAATTTCGAGAAGATCCTTCGTATACTCTAAAACCTCATCGAAAACTTCCACAAGTTCTTCTTCAATATATTCATGGACTATAGTGTTCGGACATCTTTCATAATTCTCAGCCTCTCAATGTCCTCGAAAAGTCCTCTTTTGTGTGCATTGTTGACTACATCGATGAGTGTTCCAGGATTTTCGAATTCATATGCATCGAGCGAGCGAAAAATCTTGCGGATGAGAAAATCTATGCCTCTGCTGTATCTACTACACAATGTTTCGAATTTTCCAAACTCTTCTATGCTATAGGTATCCTTGATTCCTATTTTTGTACACTCATTAAATGAGAGCTCTATCCAAAAGAGCTGTTTTTCTAGAAGTTCTTTGTCTTTTAGCAGCTTTTGTCGTATCATAGCGGTATCGCTTGTCGAAAAATCAACCGGATGAAGGGATCTTTCATCTCTCCGTTATCCAAAACTATATCGATCTTTTGTTCTCCGAATCGTTTGCAAAACTCTACACGCAAACGCCGCAAATCTTTCTTTGTCAATGTACGAGAAACGACAAGCAAATCGATATCTCCTCCTCGTTTTCGATCATCGACCCTACTGCCAAAAAGATAGATTTTCGCATCGTCTGCGAGAGCTTTGAGAGTCGTTTTGAGATGTTCTCTTTGCTC
>WGBB01000031.1 GCA_015494505.1 Nitratiruptor sp.
CTTTAATAAAATTTGATTACAGGACAATTCTACAAATATTTTTTAAAAAATTCAGGAAAATTTCTGGCAAATTTACCAAAAAATAGGGATTTATGGCTATTTTTTACTTTAAGAAATGAAATTTTTGTATAATTTTGGCAAAAAAAGGATACTCTTTGCGCCATTTTTTCTATCTATTAACCGCTTTTCTTTTCATTTATGTAGGAATATCCACTATTTTTGTAGATTTCCATTTCGTAGGAAAAATAGGGCAGGGACTGGGAAACTTCAATCGCACATATTTTGGAGCACTCGCATATATCTATCCTTTTTTGCTGCTTTATCCCCTCTATCTTTCATATAGACGCAATTTCAATGCACGAAAAAACGCTATTCTCGCACTCGGCTTGACACTCGCTCTTTTTACGCTACTCTTGGCGCAAGCGTTACTCCTGCCGCAGCCATACGACGGTAAGATAGGGCACACTGTCACCCAAATTTTGGCTCCCTTTATCGGCACGGCTGGTGTGTGGCTGCTCTTTTTAATGTTTGCGGGGCTCATCTATTTTACTCTTTGGGATGAGCTGGTGGCGGATCTCGATTTTCGAACACTCAAAAAAGAGCGCCTCATCATCGACGAAGAAAAAGCGATTTTGCGTAAAGAGACTACTAAGAAGGAACACCCAAAACCATCCACACCGTCCGTCACCGTACCTTCATCGCCAAAAGAGGAGCAACAAGTAGCGCCGACACGAAATGAAGAAGAGAAAGAACCCAAACGCCCCCGCATCAAACTAGTAAAAAACCCGGTGGCCCAAAAAGTCCATACTCCCAAAGAGACTCCAAAAAGTTCGAAACAAAATGTTCCCAGTGAAGAGCTCAAAGAAAAGTCGCAAACTCCCAAGCCTCTCCAAGAGGTACAAGAACAAAAAAATAGAGAAACCATCAAAGAGTCTGAAGCGGCACAGCAGCCGACACAAACAACCTTGCAAACATCCAAACCGGTACAAGAGAAAAAAGCGAGCGTCAAAATAGTAAGCGAATTGGAGGAAAACAAGAAGCTCCTTGCGACGATCGAAAAAGGGAGTGTAGAAAAACCGAAAGATTTTCAGCTACCGCCGGTAGACTTTTTGCAAAAGCCTCCGGCCAAAAAACAGGAGATCAATGAAGAGGAGATTGACCGCAAAGTCCATGAACTTATCCAAAAACTCAAACAGTTCAAAATAGAAGGGGATGTAGTTCGCACCTATTCAGGGCCACTTGTTACCACCTTCGAATTCAAACCCGCACCGCATATCAAGGTTTCGAAAATTCTCAATCTCGCAGATGACCTGGCGATGGCCCTCAAGGCCCAAACCATCCGTATCCAGGCTCCGATACCTGGCAAAGACGTAGTGGGCATAGAGATTCCCAATGATGAATTCGAGACCATCTATCTGCGTGAAATAATCGAAAGTGAAATCTTCAAAAAAGCTGCTTCACCGCTGACGATGGCGCTGGGCAAAGATATCGTAGGCAAGCCCTTTGTAACGGATCTCAAAAAACTTCCTCACTTGCTCATCGCAGGTACTACGGGTAGCGGTAAGAGTGTAGGGATAAACTCTATGCTCGTAAGCTTGCTCTATCGCAACTCCCCCGATAGACTCAAGCTCCTTATGATAGACCCCAAGATGCTCGAATTTAGCATCTACAACGACATTCCCCATCTGCTCACACCCGTCATCACCAACTCCAAGCAGGCTGTGGTGGCGCTGAGCAACATGGTAGGCGAAATGGAGCGTCGCTATCAGCTTATGAGTCAGATGAAAACCAAAAATATCGAAGGCTACAACAAAAAGGCCAAAAAAGAGGGGCTTGAAGAGCTGCCCTATATCGTGGTGATCATCGACGAGCTTGCAGATCTTATGATGACCAGCGGCAAAGATGTGGAGTACTCCATAGCACGTTTGGCTCAGATGGCGCGCGCCAGCGGGATACACTTAATCGTCGCTACGCAGCGACCGAGCGTTGATGTGGTTACGGGACTTATCAAAGCGAATCTGCCTTCTCGCATCAGCTTTCGGGTAGGGCAAAAAATCGATAGCAAGGTCATCCTCGATGCTCAGGGAGCCGAGTCGCTATTGGGCCGTGGGGATATGCTCTTTACGCCTCCGGGAGCTACCGGGCTTATTCGCTTGCATGCGCCTTGGGTGAGCGAAGAGGAGATAGAGCAAATCGTGGAATTTCTCAAAGCCCAAAAAGAACCTGAATATGACGAGCGTTTCTTGGCCGAATCTTTGGGTGGTAGCAACGAAGGCGGCCAGACAGAGGCAGAGGAGCTCGACGAACTCTACGAAGAGGCCAAAAAGATAGTGCTCAGTGAGCGCAAAACCTCCATAAGCTATCTGCAAAGACGACTCCAAATCGGCTACAACCGCGCCGCACGTATCGTAGAGCAGCTAGAGCAAACAGGAATCCTCTCAGCCCCTAATGCCAAAGGAAACAGAGAGATTCTTGTATAGTGTTACGATACTCAACACCCTCATTTTTTGCTGTTTCTCTTCGTAACACTATACCTTCCACTTTGCCAACATTTGCTACAATTTTTCAAACACCCTAAAAGGAGTCTCAATGAGCTTTATCGAAGAATACAAAAAAGCCGCCGAAGAGCGTGCGAAACTAGGAATCCCTCCCAAGCCTCTTACTGCAGAGCAGGTCAACGAGGTGATCAAGCTGCTTAAGCAGGTGCCTATCGTAGAAGAAGAGTTCTTGATGGATCTGCTTCTTAATCGCGTGCCACCTGGCGTGGACGATGCGGCATACGTCAAAGCAGCATTTCTGCGCGACATTATCCAAGGCCACACGCAAACTGCAGCTATCAGTCCTAAACATGCTGTCGAAATTTTGGGTACTATGCTTGGAGGCTACAACGTCGGTCCTCTCGTAGAGGCTCTCGATCATGAAGACCCGGAAGTGGCCCAAGCCGCTGCAGATGCACTCAAAAAGACGCTTCTTGTATACGATGCATTCAACGATGTAGTCGAAAAAGCCAAAAACAACAAATTCGCAAAAGAAGTACTCGAATCTTGGGCGAACGCCGAGTGGTTCTTCAGCCGCCCGGAACTACCGGAATCTATCAAAGCCGTCGTTTTTAAAGTCCCCGGTGAGACAAACACCGACGACCTCTCGCCGGCCAGTGAAGCGTGGAGCCGAAGCGACATCCCACTGCACGCACTCTCTATGCTCAAAGCCAAGATGCCCGACGCGCAAGAGACCATCAAAAAACTCAAAGAAAAGGGGCTTCCGGTCGCATTTGTAGGGGATGTGGTAGGAACGGGAAGCTCGAGAAAGTCCGGTATCAACTCCGTGCAGTGGTGGATAGGCGAAGATATCCCACACGTACCGAACAAACGCACCGGCGGTATCATCATCGGCGGTATCATCGCTCCGATCTTTTTCAACACTGCCGAAGACTCGGGAGCACTCCCCATCGAAGCGCCTGTGGATAAACTCGAAACAGGTGACGAAATCGAAATCCGCCCATATGAAGGAAAAATCCTCAAAAACGGCGAAGTGGTAAGTGAATTTAAACTCAAGCCAAACACACTTCCAGACGAGTACCGTGCAGGCGGACGTATCCCGCTCATCATCGGCCGCGGTCTCACACGCAAGGCACGGGCTGCACTCGGTATGCCCGAAGAAAATTTCTTCACACGACCAGAACAGCCTGCAGGTAAAGAGGGTGTGGGCTATACACTTGCGCAAAAAATCGTGGGTAAAGCATGCGGTATGGAGGGTGTACGCCCGGGAATGTATGTAGAGCCTGAGACGTTGACGGTTGGTAGCCAAGATACCACAGGCGCTATGACACGCGACGAGATAAAAGAGCTGGCAGCCTTGAGTTTTGGTGCAGACTTCGTGCTCCAAAGTTTCTGTCACACTGCAGCCTATCCAAAACCTGCAGATATCGAGCTGCAACACACGCTGCCGGAGTTCATTACCAGCCGCGGCGGTGTGAGCCTCAAACCAGGTGACGGCGTCATCCACTCTTGGCTCAACCGTATGGTACTCCCCGACACCGTAGGTACGGGTGGCGACTCCCATACACGCTTTCCTATCGGTATCAGCTTCCCAGCCGGATCCGGTCTCGTGGCATTCGCAGCGGTTACCGGCTCTATGCCACTCAATATGCCGGAGTCCGTGCTCGTGCGCTTTAGCGGCGAGCTGCAGCCTGGCATCACGCTGCGCGACCTTGTCAACGCCATTCCATACTTTGCCATCAAGCAAGGTCTGCTCACTGTCGAGAAAAAGGGTAAGAAAAACATCTTTGCAGGACGCATCCTCGAAATCCAGGGCTTGCCGTTTTTAAAAGTAGAGCAGGCATTTGAGCTCAGTGACGCGAGTGCTGAGCGAAGTGCGGCGGCTTGTACCGTCGAGCTCGATGAAGAGCCGGTCATCGAGTACATCAAATCCAACATCAAGCTCATCGAAAAGATGATCGACGCCGGCTATCAAGATGCCAGAACGCTCGAGCGCCGCAAGAAGAAGATGGAAGAGTGGCTCAAAAACCCAACCCTCATGAAAGCGGACAAAAACGCTGAATACGCTGCCGTCATCGAGATCGATCTCAACGAGATCACCGAGCCTATCGTGGCATGTCCGAACGACCCGGATGACGTAGCGACACTCAGCGAAGTGCTGGCCAATCCAAACAGACCGCACAAAATCGACGAAGTCTTCGTGGGAAGCTGTATGACAAACATCGGTCACTACAGAGCCTTAGGAGAAGTGCTCAAAGGCGAGGGACAAGTGCCTGTACGCCTCTGGATCGCGCCTCCTACGAAGATGGATGAAGAGGAGCTCATCGAAGAGGGATACTACTCCATCTTCGCTGCGGCAGGTGCACGTACGGAGCTTCCTGGATGTAGCCTCTGTATGGGTAACCAAGCGCGCGTGCGCGACGGCGCGACGGTCTTTAGCACCAGCACACGAAACTTCGACAACCGCATGGGGAAAGATGCGAAAGTGTACCTGGGAAGTGCCGAGCTTGCTGCAGTGACTGCGATTTTGGGACGTATCCCGACAAAAGAGGAGTACCTCGAAATCGTGCCTAAAAAACTAGCGGGCAAAGAGGACAAAGTCTACACTTATCTCAACTTCGATCAAATCGACGAGAAACTGCTCGACGAGATGATCCATAAATATGTCTAAAACGAAGCGCCTCTTGGCGCTTCACTCTCGTATGATATCCCACCCTTGCGGGATCTGAAAAGAAAAAACCTCCCCATCGATCTTGCCGTTTTGCTTCGGATCTATAAAGACGATCTCGTTGAGATTGTCGAGCCTATCTTTATAGCGAATCCTCCTGATGACACCGTTACTAAGAAAGATATCGATCTTCTTGTCTTTATAGGTAGCTACGTAGTGTTTGGGGGTGATTTGTTTCGCTTTTTCTAAAAGTGTGAAAAGATCCTCTTTTTTATCAAAACGCCGAAAGGTGGCTTGTTCGAGTTCGGGCTCAATAATGATGGCGCTAGAAGCATCGATGTAAATCTCTTTGTGATGGGGCTTTTGGTAGAGCCATTTGATAGCAAAAGGCTGTTTGGAAAACCAGACCTCTCCTTCGTAGCGAAGCGTTCTGTTTTGATCGTTGGTTACCTTTTGGATGAAGTGGCTATGGAAGGTGGAAATGTTGATTTTTGCGGCCAGATGTGCTATAAAAAGACTCAAAATCAGCATTATGCGTAGCAAAATAGACTCCTTTTCGTATACGAAATTGTGATAAAATGATAGTACCTTTAGTAAAGGATATCCTTCGATGATTAAAACTTTAGCAAAAAAAGTTTTCGGTACCAAAAACGATAGAGAACTCAAGCGCTACAAAAGACGTGTAGAAAAGATTAATGCTCTTGAGCCAAAATATGAAAAGCTAAGTGACGAAGAGCTCAAAAAGGCCTTTGATGAACTTCGCCAAAAGGTCAAAAGCGGTGAAGCCACGATGGATGAAGTCCTTGAAGACTCCTTCGCCATCACCAGAGAGGCCAGCAAACGCGTACTGGGAATGCGCCATTTCGATGTGCAGCTCATAGGCGGTATGGTTTTGCACGAAGGGCGCATCGCCGAGATGAAGACAGGTGAGGGTAAAACCCTCGTGGCCACCCTCGCCGTGGCACTCAATGCGATGACGGGCGAAGGCGTACATGTGGTCACAGTCAACGACTACCTCGCACGCCGAGACGCCACACAGATGGGAAAACTCTACGAGTTTTTGGGGTATACCACAGGCTGTATCACCAGCGATATGCAAGACGATTTTGAGCGCAAGAAGCAGTATCAGTGCGACATCACCTACGGTACCAACAACGAGTTTGGCTTTGACTACCTGCGCGACAACATGAAATACTCCCTCGAAGAGATGGTGCAGCGCGGTCACAACTACGCAATCGTGGACGAGGTGGATTCCATCCTTATCGACGAAGCGAGAACGCCACTTATCATAAGTGGACCTACCAACCGCAAACTCGACAACTACATCAAAGCCGACCAGATAGCCAAGCAGCTCGAAAAAGATAAGCACTTCACCGTAGACGAAAAAGACCGCGTCATCTTGCTTACGCAAGAGGGTATAGCAAAGGCCGAAGAGCTCTTTGGGGTCGATAACCTCTATAGCCTCGAAAATGCGATTTTGGCCCACCATCTCGACCAGGCCCTCAAGGCCAACTATCTCTTCCAAAAAGATGTGGACTATGTAGTCAAAAACGGCGAAGTGGTGATCGTGGACGAATTTACGGGGCGTCTTAGTGAAGGGCGCCGCTTTAGTGAAGGGCTCCACCAAGCGCTGGAAGCAAAAGAGGGTGTGGAGATCCAAGAGGAGTCGCAAACACTTGCGGAAATCACCTTCCAAAACTACTTTAGGCTCTACAAAAAGCTTGCAGGTATGACGGGAACGGCGCAGACCGAGGCGACGGAATTTGCAGAAATCTACGGCCTGGAAGTGATCTCCATCCCTACCAACAAACCTGTCATTCGAAAAGACCTCGACGATCTCATTTTCAAAACGGAAAAAGAGAAGTTCGAAGCGGTAGTGAAAAAGATAAAAGAGCTCCATAAAAAGGGACAGCCTGTGCTCGTGGGCACCACCTCCATCGAAAAGAACGAGCTGCTGCACAAACTCCTCACAAAAGAGGGGATACCCCATACCGTCCTCAATGCCAAGCATCACGAAAAAGAGGCGGAAATCATCGCCCAGGCCGGCAAGAAGGGAGCCGTGACGGTGGCTACCAATATGGCCGGTCGCGGCGTGGATATTAAAATAGATGACGAAGTGCGCGAACTGGGAGGGCTCTTTATCCTTGGGACAGAGCGGCACGAAAGCCGCCGTATCGACAACCAGCTGCGCGGTCGTGCCGGCCGCCAGGGCGATCCCGGCGTGAGCCAGTTCTATCTGAGTCTGGAAGACAATCTTTTGCGCATTTTCGGTGGCGATAAAATCAAAAACGTTATGAATATGCTGGGTATCGAAGAGGGTGAGCATATCGAATCGAAGATGGTGACGCGCTCCGTGGAAAAAGCGCAGAAGAAAGTGGAAAACATGCACTTTGAGGCGCGCAAACATATCCTCGAATATGACGACGTAGCCAACGAACAGCGCAAGACCATCTACAAGTTTCGCAACGAACTGCTCGACCCGAACTACGATATCGATGCAAAAATCAAAGAGAATCGTCGCGAGGTGGTAGAAGAGCTCTTGCAAGAAAACGAGATTTTTCCTGAAGCTCCCAAAGAAGACTACAATCTTGAGCGCCTTGCAAAAGTGCTCCAAGAGGAGTTCGCCAGCCACTTTAGCCCTCAAGAGCTTGCAGACAAAGAGTATGACGAGTTGCTAGATTATATCGTCAAAAAGCTTGAAGAGGAGTACGAAGCGAAGATGGCGCCTCTGGAGGATGCGCAGCGCCGCGAAATAGAGCGTATCTTGTATCTACAGGTGCTCGACAACGCTTGGCGTGAGCATCTCTATCAGATGGATATTCTCAAAACAGGAATAGGTCTGCGAGGATACAACCAAAAAGACCCTCTCGTAGAGTACAAAAAAGAGTCTTATAACCTTTTCTTGGAGCTAGTACGACGCATCAAGGCCGAAGCGATCAAAACACTGCATTTGGTACAACTACGCAGTGAAGAGCAGGAAGAGGAGATTCGCCGTCTCGAAGAGGAACTGGCACGCATGGATGAAGAGATTAAAAACTCTGCGATGCTCCAGCATGGCGATGAGCCCATGGAGCAAAAGCCTCTCATAAAGAAAAAACCCTCTCGCAACGAACCGTGCCCGTGCGGCAGCGGCAAAAAATATAAACATTGCTGCGGCAAGAGCGGCCCCAAAAAGGGAGTCTTAGCTACGGCTGCGACCAATGGATAAGCGACTTGTTTCTTTTATCGTGCGCAGATACCTGCGCTTCGATAAAGAACAACCTTTTATTTTCCTCTCGGCACTTCTGGCGTTTTTGGGCATTTGCGTAGGAGTCATGGTGCTCATCATCGCCATGGCCATCATGAACGGCTTTGACAAAGAGTTCGAAAAGAAGCTCTTTACCATGAACTATCCCCTCACGGTCTATCCCAAATACGCCCTTTCCATGGATGCGAGCATTCTGGAAGATTTGCAAAAAAGATTTCCCCAGCTCAAATTCAGTCCCTACATCTCTACGCAAGTCATCTACAAAAAAGGCGATAAACTAGAAGGCGGTATCATCTTTGGCGTCGATTTTACAAAAGAGCTTGCCATCAACGACGTCTTGCGAAAATTTGTCAAAAAAGTGCCCAAGAAGTTCGAAATCGTCGTAGGTAAGGAACTGTACGACGAACTCTATCTCACAAACGGCGAAAAATTGATGCTCATCTTTACCAAAAGCGAACCGATAGGGCTCTCCGTAACACCGCTTTTTAAGAGATTTCGTGTAACCGGTTATTTTCGTTCGGGGCTCATCGCCTATGACAAAGCCTACTCCTATACGACACTAGAATCACTGCGTAAAGTACTCCGGTTTTTGCCTCATCACATCAGCGGTATCCACATCTACTCGCCCAATCCTCAAAAAGATATCCGCAAAATAGCAGCCGTCTTGCCACAAAACGTGGGGATAGTGGGCTGGTGGCAGCAAAACGGCAATTTCTTTAGCGCGCTCGCTATGGAAAAAAGAGCACTCTTTATCGTTCTAATGCTCATCATCCTCATCGCCTCGCTCAATATCGTAAGCTCACTGCTCATGACCGTTATGAACAGACGCAAAGAGATCGCACTGCTGCTTAGTCTCGGTGCCACACCCAA
>WGBB01000032.1 GCA_015494505.1 Nitratiruptor sp.
AGGCTCCCTGCAGCCGCGTTTCTGGGATTTGCAAAAGTGGGCTCGCCCTTCATGGCGCGCTCGTGATTGAGCTTTTCGAAATCATCTTTTCGTATCACCACCTCACCGCGAATCTCGATGAGGCCTTTATAGTCGATGCCAAGAGGTATGGCGGGAATCGTCTTGGCATTAGCCGTCACATCTTCGCCCACTTCCCCGTCCCCTCTCGTGGCAGCACTTTTGAGCAAACCGTTTTCGTAGATGAGGTTGAGGCTGGCTCCGTCGAATTTGGGCTCGATATAGAAGGTGATATCGCGCGTGCCGGCGTTTTTATAGACCCGCTCGAGCCACTCGTGCATCTCCTGGGCATTGAAGACATCCTCCATCGACCACATTTTCGTCAGGTGCTTCGCTTTTTTGAACTCTTTGGCAGGCTCTGCACCGACGCGCTGGGTGGGCGATGTGGGGTCTATCTGGTCAGGATGCGCCTTTTCATACTCTTCCACTTCTCGGTAGAGCTTGTCATAGACTTCGTCGGGGACCTCCGGGTTGTCTAGCACATAGTAGGCGTAGGCCCAACGTTTGAGGGTCTCCACAGCCTTTTTGTACTCTTCGTAACTTTTTATCATAGCCGTTCCTTTATAGATCGATCACTTTAAGAAGCAGACCTTCAAGATAGAGCGAATAGGGATTGCCCAGCACGTAAGGATGGTCGATGTCTTGATAGAGATGCTCCAGCACTTCCACCATCTTGCCGTTATCTTTGGCACTTTGAAGCGCGATTTTTTTGAGATCCTCCATACCCACATGGTGCGAGCAGGAAAAGAGTGCGATGAGCCCCTCGGAGCGCACCAGCTTCATAGCATTGACGGTGATATCTTTGAAGCCTTTCATAGCCGCACTCTTTTTGGAGCGCGACTTTGCAAAAGAGGGAGGATCGAGAATAATCATATCGAAACGCTCTTTCGATGCACGCAACTCTCTAAGATAGTCAAAGACGTTGGCCACCACGAATTCGCCCGTAGCTTCATTGAGATCGAAATTCTGCTTGGCAAGCGCTATCACTTCCTCACTAATATCAACACAGCGCACACGCGCATTTTTTTTCACCTTGGCATAGAGCCCAAATCCCCCCGTATTACTGAAACAATCGAGCACACAGTCGCGCTGCTTGATATAGTCTGTGACGATTTTTCTATTGCGCCGCTGATCGAGGTAAAAGCCGGTCTTTTGGGAAGAGCGCAGATCCACGTAAAATCGCACTCCATTCTCTTCGATTACCACCCGATCGGGCACGCTGCCTATTTCACGTACAAAGGACTCGAACCCCTCCTTTTTGCCGGCATACTCCTCGGCGCGCACTATCATCCCTGCCGGCTCGAGCACCTCTACCAAGATATCGAGAATCGTCTCATAAAAACGCAGCATTCCGGCCGTAGTAAACTGCACACTCAAGTAATCTGCATAGCGATCCACCACAAGCCCGGGCAAAAAGTCCGCTTCGGTGTGGATAAGCCTACAAGCATCGGAGGGGATATCGACGCGTCTTGCTGCGGCTCTGAGGATGCGTGTTTTGAAAAAGGCGCGATTGATGGGAACGTTTTTGAAGCTAAGCACCCGCACAGCGATGGTGCTGGCTGGATTGATATAGCCGATAGCTACGAAGCGATCCTTCTCGTCTACCACCTCCACCAGTTCCCCGGGCTCATACTCCATCCCACTCACAATATCGCTACGATAGACCCAGGGGGCGTAGTGGGCCAGCTCTTTGGCGGCTTTGGCGTTGATGCGTACCTTTTTCATTCTTCACCTCGCAAAGCTTTGTAGACCGCCAGAGCCTGGGCATGCTCTTTGACATCATGGCAGCGCACTATCGACGCACCCTCGTGCACGGCTGCAAGATGGAGCGCCAAGGTACCCGGCAGACGCTCTTCGACACTGCTAGGATAGATCCTATCGATCATCGATTTGCGACTGGCGCCTATAAGCACGGGATAGCCGAACTTCCTAAATTCTCCGATACTCTTGATAAGCGCTATATTATCCTCCAGCCGCTTGCCAAAGCCGATGCCCGGATCGAGGATGATCTTTTTGATACCAAATTTCTGCGCCTTTTCGATGCGGCGTGCGAAAAAGTCGCTCACTTCGCTCACTACATCTTCGTAGTGCGGGTTTTGCTGCATCGTTTTCGGAGTGCCCTGCATATGCATAATCACCACCGTCGCGTCAAACTCGGCCGCTATGCGTGCTAGCTCGTCGTCGGCAAGACCCGTGATGTCATTGAGGATATGAAAGCCCCGCTCCAGGGCGTAGCGTGCTACTCGGGAGCGATAGGTATCGATGCTCAGTTTCGCTTGCAGATCGCGACCCGCCAAAAGATCGGCGATGGGCCTTATGCGTGCCAGCTCCTCCTCTTGGCTCACCTCTTCGCTTCCGGGACGCGTGCTCATACCGCCGATATCGATGATATCGGCGCCATCTTGGATCATCTGCTCTATCCTTTGTAAAGCCGCTTCTCCCATAAAGCGGCTACCGGGATAGAAGCTATCTTCGTTGGCGTTGATAACGCCCATAATCTGTAGTGGAAAGTCGGGTAGAGAAAGATAGCTGCGCAAAGCCTTGGCAAGCTGCTTGAGACCGTAGGGCTGCGCCAGCTCCTTTTTGGCCAAAAGCTCGATATGCTTTTTGGTGCCAATCAGCAGTGCATCCACCCGCTTCATCTCACATGTTATCGTCCCGTTTGGCACGGCCAAATCGGCTCCCACGCTCAAAGCATCCTGTTTGAGAATATTGGCGGCTCCCACGTGCATATCACGCACCATAAAGAGCATCACTTCGGCCTTTTTGGCCATGATTTTGATGCCCGGCTTGTCCACATCGAGCCCTCGCATTATGCTTGCGGCATCCGTGAGGGAACCTAGTTTGTATATCCTCATTTGCCTCTCTTTTTATGCCCCAAAAGTATCAACCCGGCCGTGATGAAGACGTTTGCAGGATTGGAGTTAAGCTCGAGAAGCTTCACGGCGTTGCCGAAATAGTCTAGCTCCTTTTGACTCAGTTTATACCCCTTCCGCAATGCAAACTCCAGCATTCCGCGTACCACACTCATAGCCTCGTTTTTTTTGAACTCTTTTGCTTTTTGTATAAGATTATACAATACTTCCAGGTCGAACTCTTCAAAATGCACCGCTTCGCAAGAAGCCCCCTCTTCCAACTGCATCAGAGGCAATCGCGAAAGAATCGTAGGTAAAAGAAGAGACTTGGAGGGGACGATGAGGATAAAATGGGTATTGCTCGGAGGCTCTTCGAGGATTTTGAGCATGGCGTTTTGGGCGTAGATATTGTATTTGCGAGCACTGAGCACTATGAAACGCTCTTGGCTACTAGCCACATATGCTCGCTGCATCGCCTCCTTTGCGTCTTCCACTTTGAATTCGTCGCGTTCGATGATGATGAGCTGTGCGGGAGTGTAATGTTCTTGGAGCTCTTCGATGACGGCGGTCGGGTCATGCGTTATGAGGATCTGGCTTTTTGGCTCGATCCTCATGAAAAGCTCACCTCGCCAAACATCGCTGCATCGAGGCTTTTGTCAAAGAGACGAAAGAGCTGCACCAATTTAAGATCGAGCAGCTCATCGTAGGATTTGAGGGTAAAGTTGTTTTGCATATCCTCGTCCATTATCCACAAAAAATTATCCTCGCGCCCTTTTGCGATTTTGACATATTTAGAGGTAGGACGGCCGATATACCATACGAAAAAACCGTTTGCAAAAGATATGGAAAACATATCATAGAGCAGCTCTATCTCTTCGTTGGTGGTGAAGTTTTGGATATTGGGAAAAAGCTCTTTGAGATCGTAGATAGGTACGAAGGGACGCGTGGATGCGGAGCGGTTGACACTCTGGACGATATAGCGAGCGAACCAGTCGCGCTCATTATCCGTCAGCACCAAGACACTCTGGCCCGATACTATGCGCTGCAGTGCGTCGCTTGCGAGCGCTATCCACTCATAGCGCCGCTCCTCGAGCCAGTTCATTATACTGGCGTCATAGCGGATGGTCTTGAGAGTCCACTGATCGAAGGGTGTCGGGCTCATTTGTCCAGTTCGTATGCGGCATGCAGTGCACGTACCGCGAGCTCTCCATACTTCTCGTCGATGATCATGGAGATTTTGATCTCGCTAGTGCTGATCATCTCGATATTGATATTCTCTTTTGCCATGGTCTCAAAAGCTTTGCTTGCCACGCCGCTATGTGACTTCATCCCTACCCCTACGATGCTCACTTTGGCCACATCGGGGTCGTACTCCACCTTCTCGTACTCGTTCTTAAAGCCTTCCATCACCTTCTTGACAAGCTCCAGCTCGTTTTGGGGCACGGTAAAATCGAGGTTTGTCTTGCCATCTTCGCCGATTGTTTGGACGATCATATCCACGTTGATATTCTCGTTTGCCAGCGCTTTGAAGATCTCGGCGGCGATTCCGGGACGATCCACTACGCCTCTGAGACTCACACGGGCTTGGTTTTTGTCGAGAGCTATTCCGCTTACGAGTGGCTTTTCCATGATCTCCTCTTCTTTTGTGATGATTGTTCCTGGATTGTCGTTGAAACTGCTACGCGCTTCGATGACGACACCCAGCTTTTTAGCAAGCTCCACGCTTCTGTTTTGCAGCACTTTGGCTCCCAGACTAGCGAGCTCTAGCATTTCGTCATAGCTGATTTTATCCAGCTTTCTCGCTTTTGGTTCGATGCGTGGATCGGTAGTGTAGACACCGTCCACGTCGGAGTAGATCTCACACTTGTCTGCTCCCAGCGCTCCGGCGATCGCCACGGCCGTCAGATCGCTCCCACCGCGTCCGAGCGTCGTCACTTCACCATCTTCGGTAATACCCTGAAATCCCGCCACCACGACGATCTTGCCCTCTTTGAGAGCCTTTTGCATAGGCTCGGGATTGATCTTTTCGATGCGTGCGACGGTGTGGGATTTGTCCGTCACTATCCCGGCTTGACGTCCCGTCATACTGATGGTGGGAAACCCCATCTCATTGAGGGCGATGGAGAGCAGTGCCGCAGTGACGCGCTCGCCGCTGCTAAGCAGCAAATCCATATCGCGTCTGCTGGGCGTGGGGCTAAAATGCTTTGCATAATCGATGAGCTTGTTAGTCTCGCCGCTCATCGCAGAAACCACCACCACTACGTCGTTGCCGGCCTCTTTGGTGCGCGCTACGCGCTTGGCCACGTTTTCGATACGCTCCAGGCTTCCTACGCTTGTACCGCCATACTTTTGTACGATCAACATCAGATATACCCCTCTTTTTTGAAAAAGTCGAGCACCTTCTTGTATACTGGACGCTTAAAAAAGGTCACATAGTCAAAAAGCTCACCATAGGGCACGAACTTGTATCTACTAAATTCCGGTTCTTTGGTATCCAGATCTATTTTAGCTCCAGGCTTAAGGCGCACGAGGAAGTACTTTTGTATCTGCCCATCATACGGATACATCTTGCGCGCGATGGTCTTGGGGAAATCGTAGCTCACCCATTCGGGATATTCGGCAATAATCTCCACCTCATCGGTGCCGATCTCCTCTTTGAGCTCGCGCAGCAGCGCTTCTTTTGGCGACTCGCCTTTGTCGATGCCGCCTTGGGGAAACTGCCACGAGTCTTTGAAATCGGTGCGCGCGGCGATAAAGAAGCGAACATCTTTGGGATAGTCGCTGCTGAGAATTATCGCCGCTACATTGGGCCGATACCGTTTTTTGCTCATTACCTTCCTCTTCTTGTGCCGAAGCCCCAAACTTTTTTACCTGATATAATACCCGCAACCGAATTAAAAAAGGATAAAAATTGCTGCTGTATATGCACATCCCTTTTTGTGACAGCAAATGCCACTACTGCAGCTTCAACTCCTTTACCAAACACCACAACCTCAAACGCGACTATATGCAAGCCCTGCTGCGACAGCTAGAGTATGAGCTGGAACGTTTTCATATAACTGAATATCAAATTACGAGCGTTTTCGTGGGCGGCGGGACGCCATCATGCGTAGAGGCTGAAGTGTATGAACCCATATTTGCATATTTGGCGCCTCTTTTGAGCAAAGATTGCGAAATCACCTTCGAAGCCAATCCCAACAGCGCATCTTTTGCGTGGCTGCAAGGCATCAAATCCTTAGGCGCTACGCGCGTCAGCTTCGGCGTGCAGAGCTTCGATGCAAATAAACTGCGCTTCCTAGGGCGCGCCCACGACCCAAAAGATGCGATTCAGGCCATAGAAAACGCCCACAAAGCGGGTTTTGCACACATAAACTGCGACATCATCTATAACGTAAAAGGCGACACGAAAGAGCTCTTGCAAAAAGATATCGCACAAGCCCTCGCCCTACCCATCGACCACATCTCAGCATACGCTCTTACGATAGAAGAAAACACGCCGTTTGCACGAGGAGGCGTCCAAAGCCAAGAGGATTTTAGCTATTTCGTGCGCGACCTCATACCTTTTGAGCAGTACGAAGTCTCCAACTTTGGCCGCTACCGCTCTCGCCACAACATCGGCTACTGGCAGCTGCAAAACTACATCGGCGTGGGTGCCGGAGCCGTGGGATTTTATAAAGATAAACGCTACTACCCGACAAACGACCTCTTTGGCTACATCGCAGACCCCCTCCATCATAGCGTCGAAAACCTCAGTCCCGAAGAGATTCGCACCGAAAAGATATTTTTGGGCCTGCGCAGCTGTGTGGGCATCGATGCGGACCTGGTAGATAAGCATAAAGCGTCGCTGCTGTGCCAAGAGGGCAAACTCATATGCCAAAACGGACGCTACTACAACCCCAACTACTTCCTCGCCGACGAAATCGCTCTATTTCTTTTATAACTTTTTTGGATTTATGATTTTGTAATATCATTTTAAGTACAATTTCCCAAACTCAGGCAAAGGACCTCTATGTTCGGGATGGGATTTACTGAAATTTTGATGATAGCGGTGGTGGCTATCATTTTTTTAGGGCCTGATAAACTGCCGCAGTTTCTCGTGGATGTGGCCAAGTTCTTCCGCAGTTTCAAACGCGCCGTCAACGACGCAAAAGCCCAGCTCGAACAGGAAGTCAAACTGACCGAACTCAAAGAGGAAGCCCTAGAATATAAAGAGAAGTTCAAATCGATAGGTGAAGAGATGGGTTCCATCACCGCCGAACTCGAAGAGGACCCCCTCGCCGAAGTGGAAGAGATAAAAAGCGCCATCGAGAGCGAACCTAAGCGCGAAGTAGTGAAATTCAAGAAAAAGTCGCTCCAAAACAAAATCGACGAGGACAAGGACAAAGTGAATGTTTGAAGAGCTCAAACCCCACATAGAAGAACTGCGTAAGCGCCTACTGATTATCATCGCTTCTATTTTCGTAATGTTCGTTATCTGTTTCGGCTTTTGGGAGCATATCTTAGATTGGATGATAATGCCTCTTAAAGAGGCGCTTCCAGAAGGCAGCAACGTCATCTTTACCAAAGTGGGAGAAGCCTTCTTCACAGCACTCAAAGTCTCCTTTTTCGCCGCCCTCATTTTGGACCTTCCCGTCATCTTTTGGCAGCTGTGGCTCTTCATCGCCCCGGGTCTGTATGAGCACGAAAAGAAGATGGTACTTCCTTTTGTGATTTCTGCAACGGGAATGTTTGTGATGGGAGCGCTCTTTGCCTACTATGTGGTCTTTCCCTTCGGATTTAGCTACCTCATCAACTTCGGCTCCCAGCTCTTTACGGCGCTGCCCAGCATCGGGGAGTATGTAGGCTTTTTTACGAAGCTGATGATAGGCTTTGGCATCGCTTTTGAGCTTCCTGTCATCACCTTTTTCCTTGCAAAACTCGGGCTTGTCACCGACGAAACGCTCAAAAACTTCTTCAAATACGCCATTATCATCATCTTTCTCATCGCAGCACTGCTTACGCCGCCCGATGTGCTGAGCCAACTTCTGATGGCAGGACCGCTCGTGATTCTCTATGGCGTTTCCATTATCATAGCACGCATCGTCAATCCGGCAAAAGAGAGCGAAGAAGAGGAAGAAGAGCTAGAAGAGGACGATGAAGAGCAAGCGTGATCCACTTCGCGTAGACAGCTACGACTACCACCTCCCTAGCGAGCTCATAGCCAAATATCCCGTCACGCCTGCCGATAGCGCGAGACTTTTGGTCTACGATCGCTCCAGCGACACCCTCACCCACGCCCGGGTGCGCGATCTGCCTGACTTCATCCCTCCCAAAACGGCTATCATCGTCAACGACACCAAAGTCCTCAAAGCCAGACTCTACGGCCGCAAAGAGACCGGTGGCAAAATTGAACTCCTGCTCAACCGCCCGCTGCCCGACAACCGCTTCAACGTCTTCATCCGCGGCAAGGTCAAAGAGGGCACATTCTTGCATTTTCCGCAAGGTCTCGAGGCAAAAGTCCTCGCTCTCGAACCAGACGGCTCTCGTATCGTCGCTTTTTATAAAGATAGCAAAGAGCTCGATTTCGCCGCGCTCCTTCCTATCCTGGGTAGCATCGGCCACGTCCCCTTGCCGCCCTATATCGATAGAGCCGACGAAAGGAGCGATGAAGAACACTACCAGCCCATTTTCGCCCAAAAACCGGGAGCCGTGGCGGCACCTACCGCTTCGCTGCACTTTACGCCCCAGCTTCTAGAGCGCCTTAAAAAAGAGCACCCCTTCTATAGCGTCACCCTCCACGTGGGCGCCGGCACCTTCAAACCCGTGGAGGCTGATACTATCGAAGAGCACAGGATGCACAGCGAATACTACGAGATCCCTCCCGCCACCTGCAGCCTCATCGATAGCGATGCCGAGATTCTCGCCATCGGCACCACCGTCACGCGTACCGTGGAGTACTACGTGCGCACCAAAAAGTGCGCCGGCGAGTGCGACCTTTTTTTGCATCCGCTCAATCCCCCTCGCCGCGTCAATCACCTGCTGACCAACTTTCATCTGCCCAAATCGACCCTCATTATGCTTGTGGCCTCCTTTGTAGGTCTCGAAAAGACCCTCGAACTCTACGAGATAGCCGTCAAGGAGCGCTACAGGTTTTTTAGCTACGGCGATGCGATGCTCATACTTTAGATAAAAGTTTCGATAATAGGCATAGAATTGTAATGCCAAAGGATCAGCTATGCGTATCCTCTTTATACGCCATGCAAAAGCGCTAGAACGCGATGAGTGGAACAGTGATGACATACTTCGTCCGCTCAGTGAAGAGGGCCGAAAAAAAGCTCGCTCCTTCTTTGACAAACTTCCGGAAATCTATCCTATCGACGTCATCGTCTCATCCAAGGCCGTGCGAGCCACCCAAACAGCAGAAATGCTCAAAGAGGTCTACCCAAACGCCAAATATTTCGAAACATCCAAACTCAACCCCGGTGCAACTCCTATCGCCTTCGAGGAGATGATAGAAAAGTTTCGAGGGTACGAAAATGTGGCTCTGGTGGGACACGAACCCGACATATCCCTAGCCGTAGCACACTTTAGCGGATGCGACGAACTGCATCTTAAGGTACGCAAAGCTGGTATAATAGAGATGCGAGGGGAAGAGTATTTTACTCTCAATAGCATACTCTATCCTAAGCTGTTAAGGAACCTATGATGGATCTAAGAGCCGGCGATTTGAGCAAGATTTTGATATTTGCTTTTATTCTGCTCGTGGGCCTCGTGGGCACCTACATAGAATTTCGCAAACCCAAGGAAGAAGAGCACCCCTTCGAACCGGACCAAAAGAAAATAAACCAAGAGATACTCGAGGAACTACGCAATGAAGATCGCGACCTTCAACGTCAACTCCATCAAAGCGCGTCTTGAGCTCGTCAAGCGCTGGCTGACGGAAAAGAACCCTATCGATGTGCTCTGCTTGCAAGAGATCAAATGCACCGAAGAAAATTTCCCTTTCGATGAATTTCAAGAGCTTGGCTACGAGTGTGCCGTCTTTGGCCAAAAAGCATACAACGGTGTGGCTATCTGCTCCAAGCTCGGTTTTGAGGGGGTGCACAAAGGCTTCGGCGATCCTATGTGGGATGAGCAAAAGCGCTTCATCCGCGCACGCATCCAAGGCATAGAGGTGTGCAACGTCTATGCGCCCCACGGCGACGTGGACGGCGAGAGGCATATCTATAAACTCAACTTCTTCGAAAACCTTGCCGCATATATCAAAAGCAATTTCGATCTCTCCAAAGATTCGGTGGTAGTACTGGGCGATATGAACGTGGCACGCGACGATATCGACGTGTGGGATGCCGAGCTCTTGCGCGGCACCATCGGCTTTATGGATGATGAGCGCGAGGCTTTCGAAAAGTTTCTCTCCATCGGCCTCATCGATCTTTTTCGCACCTGCCATCCTGACGAAAAACAGTTCACCTGGTGGGACTATAAAGGCGGAGCGGTGTGGAAAGACCTGGGAATGCGGATAGATTACATTTTAGGCTCTGAGCCTATCAAAAAGCGCTGCGAAGAGATTGTTGTCGATATGTGGACCAGGAAGCGTCGCTCCCCTACCCCCAGCGACCACGCACCGGTGGTCTTGACACTGAAAGAGTAGCTATTTACACGAAGGGCACACACCCATAATCATCACGGAAGCCTCTTTTGGCTCGAAGCCTTCGGGCAGCTCCACGTCTAGCTTTTTGGGCACGTCTATATCATACACTTCACCACACTTTTCACATACGAAGTGGCTGTGCTTGTGCTTGGTGATTTCATATTTGCTCTTTTGATTGGGCACTTTAATCTCTTGGATGATGCCGGCACCCAGCATCGTATTGACGTTTTTATAGACCGTCGCCAGCGAAATGGAGACGAAATCCTTTTTTATCTCGTTGTAGATATAGTCGATATCCGCGTGCCCTTTTCTATCGAGAATCCCCAGCATCGCTACACGCTGCGGTGTCGATTTGAGCTCTTTTTGCTTGAGTAGATTCGCATACTCCATATATCTCGTTTCCATCATATCCCCCTTGTTAGCGCATTTATACATCAAATCATCACTTTTGTCAAATGATATTCAATATAGTTTACTTTCTCAGCTTCTCATAAGAAACCATTATAGCACATATAATAATTTTTTTCCACTGATTTATTTTTTCCTAAGGAAAAATTAGCAACAATCTTTCTAAGGAAAAATTTTTTCCTTTTATATAATTATTTCATTAGAAAGGATAAGCTATGAGGAAAGCTTTGCTATCAGTAGCTGTCGCCGCTCTTGTACACGCATCGCCTCTGGGACTCCCCGAACTGCCTATCCCTGAGAGCAATCCGCAAACAAAAGCGAAAATCGAACTGGGAAAGATGCTCTATTTCGATCCAAGGTTTAGTGCAGATGGAACAATAAGCTGTGCCACCTGTCACGATCCG
>WGBB01000033.1 GCA_015494505.1 Nitratiruptor sp.
ACGAAGAGAATCTTTTTGCCGCTTTCGCGCGCCTTTTCGATGATTTTGACCGCACTGCTGCTGGTACACACGGCGCCACCCATCTTGCCCACTTTGGCTTTGACCTCGGCGCCGCTATTGATATAGGTAATAGGCAAAATATCTTCGCGTGCCACGCCCGCCTTTTCCATCGCTTCCACCGCTTCGTCGAAATAGGTGCTATCGATCATGCGCGCCATGGCGCAGCAGGCGATTTTGGGCATCGCCACGCGCTTTTCGGGAGCGATGATTTTTACGCTTTGGCCCATGAAGCCCACACCGCAAAAGAGTATCCACTCGCTATCTGTCTCTTTGGCACGTTTGGCCAGCTCCAGGCTATCGCCCGTGATATCCGCTATTTCGAATACCTCGTCTTTTTGGTAGTAGTGGGCCACGATGGTAACGGAGAGTCTGTTTTTAAGCTCGGCTATCTTTTCTTGCAAACTCTTGATATCCAATGAGGCTCCTTTATGCTTACGTTATGTTATTTTAGCTAAAATTGCAAACACCAATCTTCACCAAAGGCTTTGCATGAATATCATCAGTGATATTATAAGTTTTTTTACTAATCCACATATCCTCTTTTATATCGCTGCATACCTTATAGGCGGCATTCCCTTTGGATACATATTGGCAAAAATTTTCGCCGGTGTCAACATCAAAGAAGCCGGCTCCGGAGGTATCGGGGCCACCAATGTCCTGCGCGTGGTTAAAGAAAAAGACCCCAAACTCGCAAAAAAGCTCGCTATCGCCACCGTCGTCTTCGACGCTCTCAAAGGAGCGGCGCTCATCCTCATCGCCAAAGCCATAGGTTTTCCACCGCCCTCTTGGTGGCTCATAGGTATCATGACGGTGCTTGGGCACTGCTACAGCCCCTTTTTGCATTTTGAAGGAGGCAAAGGTGTCGCTACGGGTATGGGAGTGCTCATGGTGCTGCTTCCTATCGAAACACTCATCGGCATTATCGTTTGGGCTACCGTGGCAAAAACTATCAAAATCTCCTCTCTCGCATCCCTTAGCGGCCTTGCAGCCGTAATAATCGCAAGCTATATTATCCATCCCCAGCTTCCTTATGCCGGCTCGCATGCGCCTTTATGGCTTTTAGCTTTTATCATCGTCTATAAACATATTCCCAATATCGCTCGCCTTTTGCAAGGCAAAGAAAAGCCCGTCGTATGAGATACACCATTACCATCGAAGGCCTTACTTTTGACACTATTATCGGGATACTCGAGCATGAACGCTCCCTCCCCCAAAAGGTGGTGCTCGATATCGCTATAACGTATCGCTACGAAAAAGGGGCTTTCATCGACTATGCCGAGGTTTGCAATATAATCAAGGAGCATTTTCGCTCCCGGCATTTCGAACTCCTCGAAGATGCCCTCGCTTCCACTGCCGACATGCTCCATGACCGCTTTGATGCTATCGAAGAGCTCACGCTCACCGTAGCAAAACCCTCTATCCTTCCGGATGCCACTCCCAAACTCACCCTTTCACTTAAATACAGATAAAAATTTTTTTAAAAAAAGCTAAAAAATTGTTTAAAATTAGCTAAAATTGTGCTATAATTCTGCCAATTCTTAAAAAATCATAAAGGGCGGTTATATGAGAGTACTCATTGTCGAAGATGAAGTCACGCTGAGCAGTACCCTTGCAGAGGGCCTCAAAGAGCTTGGATATCAAAGCGATATCGCTGAAAACTTCAAAGATGCAGACTACTATACCGATATCCGTAACTACGACCTCATCCTTCTTGACTGGATGCTACCCGACAACAGTGGCCTCGAGCTTATTCCTATCGCAAAAGAGCGTAACCCAAAAACCATCATCATAGTCCTCAGTGCACGTGATGACAAAGAGAGCGAAATAGAAGCACTCAAAATCGGAGCGGATGATTACATCAAAAAACCTTTCGACTTCGATGTGCTTATCGCACGTATAGAAGCGCGCTTTCGTGTGGGCACGAGCAGCGTCATCGAAATCGAGGACCTCGTCATCAATCCCGAAGAGGAAAAAATCACATATAAAAACAAAGAGATCGAACTCAAAGGCAAACCTTTCGAGGTCCTCACGCATCTTGCACGCCACAAAGACCAAATCGTCTCCAAAGAGCAGTTGCTTGACGCCATCTGGGAAGAGCCGGAGCTCGTCACTCCTAACGTCATCGAAGTGGCCATCAACCAGATTCGTCAAAAACTGGATAAACCTCTTGGAATCCAAACCATCGAAACCGTACGCCGTAAAGGCTATCGATTTTGCTATCCTTCCAAAGCCTAAGGGCGAAACTTCTTTGGCGACTCACGATAGCTTCGGCTATCCTGATCGCCCTCTTTTCTACCATTCTCTACCAACTTATCAAAGAATCCCTCTACCAAGAAATCCAAGCCCAACTTATCAAACAGGCAGCCTTTATCACTTCCACGGCTACAAACCACCACATCGGGGATAAGATAGATAGCTTCTACCTCAAACGCACCCTGGATATTTCCGTCGAAGTGGTCCAAAAGCCACGCTTTATTAATGAAGCCACTTTCACGGAATATAGAAAAGGAAAAAGATACTACATAGCGCTCTTTTATCCCTACAATTTCAAAGAGCAGAGCTATTTGCGCGTTACAAAGGACATCACCACTATTCACCAGATACTTTCAAAGCTCTATAAATCGATTATTGTCACAAACGCTTTTGCTTTTGGATTTATCATTCTCTATGCTTTTTTTATATCTTCGTACCTTACTACCTATGTAAAACGTTTTACTACCAAACTCTCGGCTCTCAATGAAAACATGCTTACTCCCATCAAAGTGCGCGATTTGCCTGAAGAGTTCCAACCGCTCGCTAAATCGATCAACCATCTTATCAATCGTATCCAGACTTTTGTCAAGTACCAAAAGGAGCTCTTTATCGGTATAGCACACGAACTCAAAACCCCTTTGGCGGTTATGAAACTCAAAAATGAAGTGACGCTCATAAAAAAACGCTCGCCCGAAGAGTACATCGAAACCATAAAACTCAACATAAAAACTATTAACGAAATGAACAAAATGATAGAAAATATCCTCAAAATCGGCCGTCAAGAGGGAGACCAATTTGAACCGCCCGTGCGTCTCGATCTTATCGAGTATCTTAAAGAAAAGAGCAAAAACTACCAGCTCCTTGCTAAAAGCGAAGGCAAAGAGATCATTACCCAATTTTCTCCCGAACACTACATCAGCGTGATTCAACCGACCCTTCTCGATCACATTCTCCAAAATTTTGTCCAAAACGCTATTAAATTCACAGAACCCCAAGGCAAAATCATCCTGCGCAGCCAACCTACAAGCAACGGTATCAAAATCGAAGTGCTCGATGAAGGTCCCGGCATCAACGAAGAGATAGACCACTTCGCTCCTTTCAAGCGCCACGGCAACAAAGGGGGAGTGGGATTGGGGCTTTTCCTCGCCAAAGCCGCTGCAGATGCGATGGGAGCCACCATTTCTCTCAAAAATCGCAGTGACAAACGCGGTGCCGTCGCCACTCTTATCATCCCTAACGAACTCGTCTGTCCCCTCTGTTGATTAAAGTTATTTTAAGGCCAATTGAGCTATAAATTCTGCTAAAACACTCAGAGGGGGTTCAATGTCACTGATGATTACCGAAGAGTGCATCGCTTGCGATGCCTGCAGAGAAGAGTGTCCTACGGGAGCCATCGAAGAGGGTGACCCAATTTATGTGATCGATCCCGATCGCTGCACCGAATGTGTAGGATTTTATGACGAACCTGCCTGCGTAGCGGTCTGTCCGGTCGATTGTATCGTTCCCGATCCCGATAACGTAGAGACTATCGCAGAACTTAAATACAAATACAATCAGATAATGAACGAAGAAGAGTAGATGGCAAAACGCACGGCCGTCATCGACATAGGCTCCAACTCCGCACGCATGATCGTGCTGGAGCGCACCAGTCGATTCGGCTTCCATCTCATAGAAGAGACAAAAAGTCGCGTGCGCATTAGCGAAGGAGCATATGAGCATGGCGGCGAGCTTCAGCCTGAAGCGATGCAAAGAGCCTTTTTGGCCCTTCAAGAGTTTCTGAGCATCGCAAAAAACCTCAAAGTGCGCAAAATCCTCTGTGTCGCCACTTCAGCCGTGCGTGATGCACCCAATAAACATGAATTTTTGCGTCGTGTCCGCAAAGAGCTCGGTCTTCATATCAAAGTCATAGACGGAAAAACGGAAGCGCTGCTTGGTGGAATCGCTGCTGCCAATCTTTTGCCCGTTTGCGATGCCGTAACCATAGATATAGGAGGAGGCTCCACGGAGCTTGCACTCATTCGCGACAAAAAGGTGATAGACACCGTCTCGCTCGATCTTGGCACGGTTCGCCTCAAAGAGCTCTTTTCGGACAAAGATGCCGATATCAAAAGCGCTCTTGCCTTTATCCATCAAGAGCTTGCCAAAGTTCCCGACCACTTTCGCTCCGATAACGTCGTGGGCATAGGAGGCACCATTCGTGCACTTTCCAAAGCTATTATGCAACGCATAGACTATCCTCTCGATAAACTCCACGGATTTTCTTACAAAGTCGAAGAACAGAAAAAATTCATAGACAAGGTCATTACCGCTCCCGTAACGAAACTCAAAAAGCTCTCTATAAAAAAGGATCGCTACGACGTTATTAAAGAGGGGGCACTCATTTTTCGAGAGACTCTGGAACACCTTAAGGCCAAAGAGGTGATCACCAGCGGAGCTGGCGTACGTGAGGGAGTATTTCTCAAAGATCTCTTGCGCAACCAAAACTACCGTTTCCCTACAAACTTCAACCCTAGCGTTCGTTCCCTTTTGGATAGGTTTTGTATCGACGAAAAGGGACGAAAATGTCTTTACAAAAGTGCCGCCAAGCTCTATGACGCTCTTGCTTTTTTATTCGACCCTCAACACGCTTTTAAAAAAGAGTTTCTCTATGCGGCCAAACTCCTCAATATCGGCACCAAAATCGAATTTTACGAGCATCACAAGCATAGCAGCTACATTATTCTCAACAATCTCGATTATGGACTGACACATCAGCAAATCGCTACGATAGCTGCTCTTGTGCGATTCCACAAAAAAAAGCTTCCAAACGGTGAGTTTACTAAACCTATTAAAATACTTCTGCCAAAACATGTCGCTCTTGATTGGCTCAGTTTCCTTCTTTCACTCGCTGAAACCCTCAACAAAGACCGAAGCTGCCCAAATTTTAGTGTCTCCTACCAAGACTCTGTGTTGACAATTACCACTCCGCGCCCCTTATATCTAGCTCAAGAAGAAGTAAAGGCATTGCAAAAACCGGCTCCTTTTGCTATTGTTTGGAAAATCCAAAAATAGCAAGGAGTTTCCATGGCAACCCAAAACTTCGATGCGACACTGCAAAAAATGGGACTCATTTTAGAAAAAGTGGTACAAAAAATCGATGAATTGGATGCACGCGTAGCAAAACTGGAAGAAAAGATGGAAGCCAAAAAGCTTCCGGCACCGAATCACACAAAGCTTTCACCACCCCCTCAAACTGCGCAAGCAAACACATCGACTCCATCTACTAGCTGGAGCCAAAGCTTTCTAGGTTCACTTGCCGGAGCGATGGCGGGAATGGGGCTATATAATCTTCTTTTCAATCACGACATAACGCCCACACAGTTACAAAATCAATTCCATACAGATACCCAAGGTCTCGATGAAAGTTTAGAACAGATAGAAGAAAAGCTCGATACCCTCGATGACAAACTCGATATGCTCGATGAGAAAATCGACCTACTAGAAGAAGATATTCCTACAGATAACGACTTTGGAGGCATTGAAGATTTGGATATCGACGCAGACTTCGATGGTTTTGGAGGTTTTGACGATATATGAGGCCTCTGCAAAATGCAGAAGCGCTCTTAAAACCTCGTCCCTACGCTAAATTCGAAGCTCGACGTTCTGTCACCCTTCTTATCATTAAGTGGACGAGCAAAGACGAGCTGGATCGGCCCCATGGGCGAAATCCACTCGATAGCCGCACCTGTTCCCATGCGCGTAATTTCGGTAAATTTGCTGTCTCCAATACCACCGTAATCGAAGAAAAATGTTAGACGCATGTTAGAGGCTTTAAGAAGCGGAATGCTCGCCTCTAATGAGGTAGAAAACATCTTTTTACCACCGATGAGACGCCCTTGAGAGTCTTTAGGAGCCAGTGAGGAGCTCTGATAACCGCGCAGCGTACTGATACCACCTAAATAAAACTTCTCGAAAATGGGCAGATACCCGCGATCATACACATACCCGACTCGCCCTTTTACGCGCAAGATAAGGTCGTAATCGATCAGATCCTCAAGACCGTAGTAGTAGCCTGCTCGCAGATATGTCTTGACAAATTTTTCATCGCCGCCTACGCCTGCGTATTCCAGAGACGCGCTCGCAGCCACACCGTGACGCGGCACGTAGTAATCGTCGGTATTGTCAAATGTCAGAGCCGGGATAAGGGAGCTTTTGGTATAGCGCCCCGGCAAGAAGTAGTAGTTGTCATAATTGACATCGGTCATTTTGTTATTTTCATACGCATATGTAAGCGAAGAGTGCAGATAGCGCGTCAACTTCTTTCCGACTGTTACCGAACCGCCTTTGCGGTCTTCCGTATAATCGTAGTATTCGAATTTAGAGCTATAGAGATTGACACCTAATGAGTAGTCGCTATCAAAGATGTGAGGATTGACAAGCCCTACGTTAAAGCGTAAGGACTTGGATGAAAAATCGACCATGAAGCTGCCGTTGATACCGCTTCCAAACATATTTTTATCACTAATGGCTGCGTTGACCAAAAAGCCCTCATAGGAGCTATATCCCCCACCAATCATGATACTTCCGGTAGGCATCTCTTTGACGTTGACCAAAAGGTCCATCTGATTCTCGCTCACTCTTCGCTCTTCTATCTTCACATCGCTAAAAAATCCCGTACGCTTGAGGGCATTGCGCGAATCTACTAAATCGGTATAGCTGTAGACATCGCCCGGCGCTAGATATATTTCTCGACGGATGACACGGTCGAGTGTGCGCTGGTTACCGGAAATTATTACATCGTGGATGTAGACTTTTTGACCGGGATTGATAAGATACTTCACGACGACGGTGTGATTTTTCTCATCTTTGTAAAAATCGGGAACGATGCGTACATATGCATAGCCCAAATCCGCAATCTTTTTGCGGATTTTCTCCATATCTTTGCGCATTTTGTCGATATTAAAGACCTCTCCGGGCTCAAGACGCAGATCTTCGAGGAGCACCTTCTTTTCCACGATGGGCTCGAGGAGCTTGATCTCTACTTTTGATACCTTATACTGCCGGCCCTCTAAAATATGGTAGCGAAGTTTCGCTTTGTAGATATCAAAATCGACGCGCAAAAAGGGATCGCTTACCTGTGCGTCGAGATACCCTTTGGTCATATAGAGGTTCTTGATGCGCGCGCTGTCATATTGGAGCTGGTCGAGTTTGAGCTCACCGCTATCAAACCCTATCATCCATCCGAGATACTTGTTGCGCTCTCTGTTGGCAATCACATCTTCTATATCGTCTTTGTCAAAGAGCTTCGCCCCGCATAGAGTCAGTTCGTCGATATAGATTTTCTCACCTTTGTTGACGACAAACGTCACTTTTACGCCGTTTTCGCCCACCTTCTCGGTATCCACTTCCACGACGGTATCGAAGTAGCCTTGCGAGCGTGCTTGGGCGATGATACGCGCTTTTGCTCTTGCAATTGCGCGCTCATCATAGATATCACCTTTTTTAAGACCTAAGATATCGGGAAGCTCCTCTTTTTTGTTTTCCAAATATCCGAGTACTTCGATTTGGGAAATGAGCGGCTTTTCCTTAAAATGAAACGTCAAATTCCCAAAAGTATCATCCACCCAAATATCTTTGAAGTACCCTTGGGAGTAGAATTTTTTGATAGCTTCGTCAATCTTTTTCATATCGAGCTCTTGGCCTTCGTGCAGGCCTAGCATCTCTTTGGCAAGCGTGGGGGATAGATGCATCAATCCTTCGAAGCGAATCGACTTGATAGTTTCGGCTTGCATCGCCATTGCAAGCGCCAACAGGGCTACCCAACTCTTCTTCATTACAGCGCGCCTTATTGTAGAATTTGCACATAGTTTACCAACATTTTAATTAATATTGTTTAAAAGCCTCCGCTGTTATAATAAGCTAGCAAGAAAGGATGTGCATGCAAGCGGCTATAGTTGGTTTGGGACTCATGGGCGGGTCGCTGGCACTGGATTTGAGGCTTCATGGACTCGCCCAAAAAATAGTAGGATTCGATCGCAACCCCAAGCATTGCAAAGAGGCTTTAGAACTTTCTCTCGTAGATGCAATCGTCGATTTTGAAGAGCTCAAAAGAAGTGACGTAATATTTTTGGCCATTCCCGTAGAAGGCATCATCGCCACACTTGCTAAACTCACAGACACATCCGAAGAAACCACCATTATCGACCTTGGCAGCACCAAAGAAAAGATAGTCGCATCCTGCCCTGCCAATCTGCGCCCGCGCTTCGTAGCCGCACACCCCATGACAGGCACGGAGTTCTCAGGTCCCCAAGCAGCCAAACCGGGGCTATACCACGATAAAATCGTCGTACTTTGCAATACCGAAGCTAATGCCCCCGCACACAAAGAGCGTGCCGAAAATATATTCACAGCGATAGGAATGCAAATAGTCTATATGGATGCTGCAGAGCATGACCTGCATGCAGCATATATCAGCCATCTCCCCCATGCCATCAGCTACGCTCTAGCCAATTCGGTGCTAGGCCAAGAAGACCCCAAAAGCATCCTTATCCTTGCAGCCGGCGGTTTTCGCGACATGAGCCGACTGGCTAAAAGCAATCCTACCATGTGGACAGATATCTTCAAGCAGAATAAAAAGAATCTCCTCTCATCTATTGAAGTTTTCAAAAAAGAGCTACGCCGCGCCCACACTCTCATCCAAGAGGAGCGCTGGGAAGAGTTGCGAGCATGGATGGAGGAGGCTACGAAGCTCCATCAGATTTTGTAGCGTTGCGGCGCACGATCGCTTCCACATCTTTTTTCTTTATGCGATGTTTCTTGCCTTCGTAAATCTCCTCATAGAGCGCTTGGGCTAGGCTCGCGGCTTCTTTGTCTTTAGAAATGTAAGGCATGAGACGATTGAGCATTGTGCGCTTATCGCTCCATGCAACCTTCACCTTCCTTCGCATCGGTAAAAGTCGCAATACCCCCCACCCTAGCACAAAAAGCACCACTGCGCTCGCAAACCCAAAAAGAAAAGAGCGCCATGAAAAGGCTCCCCCGTTCGCGCACGCTTTTTTGCCTATCGGTTGCGACGTTGCGGTTGTATTCGTAGTCGCTACTATTTTGGCACCTCTCACTTTGATAGTTATAGGCTCGGTAGCAAGTGTGCCTATAGCTTTTTGTTTTGGATTAAAATAGGGAATCTCTATTTTTGGAATCGTATAATCGCTATCTGCTATGATAGAAAAGGTCTGGGTAAATGTGCTTATGAGATGTCCGTTTTCAAACCGTTCGCTTCTTTTTGGCGTATCAGCATAGACGGTAGCCTTTGGAATAGTGAGCTCTATACCGTTGAAACTCTCCAGATTCCCCTCGCCTTTGATGGTGAGTGTGAGATTGACGGGCTTTCCTGCATCCACTTCACGCCTATCCACCTTCGCTTCGATGCTAAACTCCCCCACGATATCCACATCCCGAGGGAGCGGTTTGGCCACGAGTGCGGCACTGTTGGAGGCCACGCTCTTCCACACCGGTGCCGTAACACTAAAACCGAACATATCGACATTATGCGTAGGCACCGCGTATTTGAATATCGCAGGGCCTATAACATAGCGTCCCGCTTTTTGCGGGATAAGCAGGAGTTTGATGCGTTTGATGAGATATGCGCCATGTTCTTCGAGATATTTGTTGGTAGTTCTTAGCTCCTTGATCCAGAAATTTTCGAATTTCGGCATCTCGAAGCGATAATCCACGATGTACAGTGTCCTTCTGATTCTCAGCTCTAGCTGCGCGATTACGGGCTCGCCCACATAAGCTGCACTTTTTGAA
>WGBB01000034.1 GCA_015494505.1 Nitratiruptor sp.
CTCTTTTGGAGTCACGCTTTATCACCGGCAGCAAGTTTTTGTGGTACAAAGTAGAAAACCAGCTCTCCAAAATCCGCCAATACCATCAAAAAGAGTATATCTTCACCAAAATCGACGAAGCCCACAAACGCCACAAGAAATTTCCCATCTCAATGGAACCAAACATCAAAGAGGGTGTAGGGGGACTTCGCGATAGCAATCTTCTGTTTTGGATAGCTACGACTATCTACGGCATACGTAGTCTTAAAGACCTAAGCGGTCAACTTTTTAGCGACGAAGAGTATCGAGAGTATCGCATAGCGTTGGAGTGGCTCTTTAGGGTGCGTGCGGCTTTACATCTGGTGGCAAAGAAAAAAGAGGATCGCCTCTTATTCCAATATATCCCCGATGTAGCCACGAAACTTGAAGTCAAAGGCGCTACAGAGCAAAAGCGCCAGCAAAACCTGGTCACTAAGACCTTGCAGGCGATGCACACCATCGATATTTTCTCACAAATTTTCGTAAAAAAGATGATCCGCCCTTTTATCTATGATCCAGCGCACATGCATCTGCTGCGCTCCAAAAGGCTTGCACCCAAAGTCTATGGATGCAATAACGTTTTGTATGCATCCTTTTTCACGCCGCAGATCCCGCTCAAAAATCTTTTGGAAGTGGTTCTTGGATGTGAACCGCAAGCCTTCGACCCCGGTTTTATCCACTATGCAAAGGGGGTGAAAGCCTCAAAACAGCTTTCTAAAACGAACGCCAGACTCATCAAAAAGCTCTACTACAAAGAGCGGCTCTACCCTATCCTCAAACTACTCTACGATGCCGATTTGCTTCCTATCGTGGTGCCACCGCTCAAAAAAGTGATGTTTATGCCACAATTTGACGGCTACCATCGCTACCCTGTGGACCTGCACTCCCTAGCGTGCGTGGAAGCTCTAGAAAATATCAAAGACCCTTTTATCCAAGAGCTCTATGCATCTTGCACTCCGGATGAAAAAGCTATGCTCAAGTTAGCGGTCCTTTTGCACGATAGCGGCAAAGGTAGACGCCAGCGCCACCATGAAGTGGGTGCGAAACTCTTTCGCGTCTATGCCAAAAAACTGGGTTTTTTAGATGAGCTCATCGAAATGGGAACGGTGCTTATAAAACAGCACACGGCAATGACGGAAACCGCCTATAACAAAGACATCCACAGCGAAAAAGTGGTGCTCAGCTTCCTCGCTCCCCTCAAAACAAAAAAACTCCTCGATATGCTCTATATCCTCACCTACGCCGATATCAACGGCGTGGGACGAAACGTCTACACCTCCTACAACGCCAAGCTCTTGCGCGAGCTCTATACCCTCAGCCTCGAAGCCCTGGGGCGCACGGAGATTCTCGACGAAGTCCAAAAGAGACTCCGCAAAGAAAACAGTCTCAAGCGCAGCGAAAAGTTCAAAGCCCTGCCGCGACTTTTGCAGCGCAAAATCCTCTCTATCGAGTCCAACCTCTTTTTTATCAAGCACAATACAGACGAAATCATCGAAATCTCCAAACTCGCCAGCGAAACCCAGGATTTTCGCTACAAAATCACAAACGATGAGTTCTTGCGCATCCAAATCATCCGTCGCAAACCCATCAATCTCGGCTATCTGCTGGGCAAACTGAGCTACCTCGATATCGCATCGATGGAGGTTTTCAAGCTCTTTGACGATTTGAAATATTTCCGTATCGACTTTATGGAAAAGTGCGGCGACGATTTGGAGCTCGTGCGCCAAATTATAGAGGACTCTTTCGATATGAGCAAAAAAATCGAGCTCGTTAAGCCGATAATCAAACCCGAAGAGATTGCCATCGATTGCAATCACTCGAAAACCTACGCTCTCATGAGCATCGAAACCCGCAATCAAAAGGGGCTTTTGGCATATATCGCCAAGGTTTTCGATCAGTTTGGCATCGATATTGCAACGGCAAAAATCTATACTATCAAAAACAGAGCCAAAGATTTGTTTTTGATAGAAAAGAACGGCAATTTCTGTACACAAACGGAAAAAATTTTGGAAAAACTCACGGAAGGTAGTCTCGAATGTGCGGAATCGTAGGGTATATCGGCAGCAAAGATATCAAAAAGTTTTTACTCGAAGGCCTCAAAGAACTTGAATATAGAGGCTATGACAGCGCCGGTATAGCTGTACTTCAAGATAGTGAACTCTCCATTTTTAAAGCAGTAGGCAAACTCGATAACCTCGTGCAAAAAACGAAAGATTTCCATACGGAAGGTTTCGGTGTCGGTATAGGCCACACACGCTGGGCCACCCACGGCAAACCTACCGAGCTCAATGCACACCCCCATATGGGCGAGTTTAGCTATGTGGTGCATAACGGCATCATCGAAAACTATAAAGAGATAAAAAAAGAGCTGGATGCAAAGTTTGTGAGCCAAACCGACACGGAAGTGATCGTCCATCTTTTTGAAAAAAACCTCGAAAAGCTCCAAGATCCACAAGAAGCATTCAAAGCCACCATCGATGCCCTCAAAGGTGCGTATGCGATCCTTCTCATCACAAAAGCGGCTCCCGGTAAGATATTTTTCGCCAAGCACGGCTCGCCTCTCATCGTGGGTCGCGACGGCGAGGAGATCTACTTCGCTTCATCCGATGCACCGCTCATAGGACACGCCAAAGAGGTGCACTATCTTGAAGACGGTGAATGGGGAGTGGCCGAACGGGCCAAAGTGCAGCTTTTCAAGGATTCGCAATCCATCTCGCCCGATTATAAACCTCTCACTATCAACAAAGAGCTGGCACAAAAAGGCGGGTATCGCTTCTTTATGGAAAAAGAGATTTACGAACAGAGCGACGTCATCACCGAAACTATGATGGGAAGGCTCCAAGAAGACGGCATTACCTTCGAAGAGCTCGACGAAGATTTTATCCAAGGCATCAACCAGATCAAAATCTGCGCCTGCGGTACGAGCTATCACGCTGGACTGAGCGGTGCTTATCTTCTCGAGCGTCTGGCTCGCATCCCAGTGACGTGTGAAATTGCCAGCGAGTTTCGCTATAAAGAACCGGTTCTTTCTTCCGATACGCTCTTTATCGTCATATCCCAAAGCGGTGAAACGGCCGACACCCTCGAAGCACTGAAGATGGCAAAAA
>WGBB01000035.1 GCA_015494505.1 Nitratiruptor sp.
GCGCCTAGCGATGGCCGCAGGCATCTACTTTCGCAAAAACAGCAAAACAAACAAGATCTTGGTGGGCAAAGACACCAGGCGCAGCGGCTACATGATCGAAAACGCGCTGGTCAGCGGCCTCACGGCCGTGGGATACAACGTCATTCAGGTAGGCCCCATGCCTACACCCGCTATTGCATTTTTGACTGAAGATATGCGCTGTGACGCCGGCATCATGATTAGTGCTAGCCACAACCCCTACTACGACAACGGTATCAAATTTTTCGACCACAACGGCGACAAACTCCAAGAGAGCGACGAAGAGGCGATCGAGAAGATCTACTTCGACGAAGAAACTATCGAAGAGAACCAAAAAGTGGAAAAAGAGATCGGCGCTTCCAAACGCATCGACGACGTGGTGGGGCGCTACATCGTGCATCTGAAAAACTCGTTTCCAAAAGACCTCACTCTTAACAATCTTCGCATCGTCATCGACACCGCAAACGGTGCAGCCTACAAGGTGGCGCCTACGGTCTTTAGCGAATTGGGCGCCGAAGTGATCGTGATTAACAACCAGCCAAACGGCTTCAATATCAACTACAAGTGCGGTGCGATGCATCCAGAAGAGTTGGCGGCAAACGTCAAAAAGTATCGCGCCGACGTGGGATTCGCCCTCGATGGCGATGCGGACCGCCTCGTGGTGGTGGACGAAAAGGGCGAGATCGTCGATGGGGACCACCTTTTGGGTGCGCTGGCGCTCTATTTGCACGAGCGCGACGCTCTTGCCAAATCCAAAATGGTGGCCACCGTCATGAGCAACAAAGGCTTGGAAGATTTCCTTGCTTCGCGCGGCATCGAGCTGGTGCGCTGCAACGTAGGCGATAAGTATGTGCTCGATGAGATGCAGCGCCATGGGCTCAATTTCGGCGGAGAGTCCAGCGGCCATGTGGTCTTTGGCGACTATGCCAAGACCGGAGATGGGATAGCCACGGCCTTGCAGGTGACGGCATTGATGCTTCGAAGCGGCAAGAAGGCCAGCGAAATCTTGCGACCCTTCGCACTCTATCCCAGCCGTCTCGAAAACTTGAATGTCAAAGAGAAAAAGCCTCTTGAGGAGATAGAAGGCTACCAAGAGTGGCAAAAGCGCATCGAGGAAGCGGGCTTGCGCGCGCTCATTCGCTACTCCGGCACCGAAAATAAACTGCGCATCCTCTTGGAAGGGAAAGATAGCAAAACCCTCGATAAAACGATGGAGGAGCTGTTGGAGTTTTTTTCCAAAGAGCTGCGCTGATGCGAAGCTATTTGCAGTTTTTTTTGATGGCGGCGGGGATATTTTTTATCGACCGCGCTCTTAAAGAGCTCTTTTATAGTGGATTTTATTGGGAGAGTAGCTGTATTACTCTTGGGTTTACGCTCAACAAAGGCGTCGCTTTTAGTATGTTCGCCTTTTTGGGGGAGTATCTAAAGTGGATTTTAAGTGTACTGGTCATCGGCGCATTTGTTTATGTGGCGCGCGAGCGCCTTTTGGATAGGCACCCTTTGCTTCTTGGCATCCTCTTTGGCGCAGCCTTTGGCAACCTCTATGATAGATTTCGCTTCGGCGGCGTGATAGACTATGTCTACTGGCACTGCGGGTTCGATTTTGCAGTCTTTAACTTCGCCGACGTGATGATCGATTTTGCGATTGCAGGGTTGCTCTATTTACATTATAGAAAAAAATAGTAGTGATTGTGATAATTATGAGTTAGGAGAGTGATTATGAGCAAAAAAATAGATGCAGATAAAGTTATTTTAAGTAAATTATTTGAAGATTTTTGGTTTTTAGTTCCAGAATATCAAAGACCATATGTATGGACATCAGATAATGTTAATGATTTATTAGAAGATTTATGGTTTGCTTATGAAAATAATCCTGAAGATGAATATTTTGTTGGATCTCTAGTTTTGAAAAAAATTAGCGAAAGCTCCTTTAATGAGTACGAAGTATTAGATGGGCAACAAAGATTAACAACATTTACGCTTATCCTTCGAGTTCTTAAAAATAAAACGAATGAAGACTCTACTAAAAAGGCTTTGGAAGAGAGTTTGTTTCAAAAAGCTATACCAGTAAAAAGGATTCCAGAACGGTCAAGAATTGTTTATAAAATACGTGGAGAATCCGACAAATTCCTCAAAGAGTTTATTTTAAATGATACTATCATTCAAAATAATAAGGACATTTCTATAAATAATATGGTTAATACCATAGATACAATTAAAAAATTTTTCAATACTAAAAACAGTGATATAGATAGTTTTATTGATTTCTTGTTTAATAACGTTGTATTCATATATGTTGCTACAGAAGATAGAGAAGATGCTTTTAGATTATTCACAATTTTGAATAATAGAGGTATTCCTTTAACTAATTCAGATATTTTAAAATCTATCAATATTGGAGAAATAGAAAAGTTAGATGGTAAAAATATTGCAGAAGAATATGCGAAGAAATGGGAAGATATTCAGAACGAATTAGGAAATGATTTTGACAGATTTTTAGGCTTTATTAGAACAATTATATTA
>WGBB01000036.1 GCA_015494505.1 Nitratiruptor sp.
GCATGTATTTTTGTCCCTGCTCAATTCGCGTGAAGGGGAGGCGATACTCAAAGAGGTGGGTGCCGATGTATTGACGCTCAAAAAGAAGCTTATCGCGCATCTAGAAAACACCCTCAAGCCTTTGCCTGAAAACGTGGTGCGCGAGCCATTTGAAACAGTGGCGCTCTCGCGTGTGATAGAAAATATGATACGCCATATCCAGAGTGCCGAGAAGAAGGAGGCTACCGTAGGAGACCTTTTGGCTGCGCTTTTTGATGAAGAGCACAGCTACAGTGTCTATCTGCTCAAAGAGCAGGGTATCAGCAAGCTCGATATTTTGGAAGTGATTTCCCATGGAGTCGAGTCCAAAGAGAAAAAAGAGCAAGCTCCAAAAGATGATGACTCCTATTTGGCCAAATTTACCGTCAATCTTTTGGAAGAGGCGCGTGCAGGACGTATCGATCCGGTAATAGGACGTGACAAAGAGATAGAGCGGGTGATGCAAATCCTTTGCCGCCGCAAGAAAAACAACCCGCTTTTAGTGGGTGAACCGGGGGTAGGAAAAACCGCGATCGCCGAAGGGTTGGCGCTCAAAATCGCCCAAGGCGAAGTGCCCGATGTCCTTCAGGGCGCCACGCTCTACTCTCTCGATATGGGTTCATTGCTAGCCGGTACCAAGTATCGCGGGGATTTTGAAAAGCGTCTCAAGGGTGTCATCGAAGAGCTCAAAAACATCCCCGATGCAGTGCTCTTCATCGATGAGATCCATACCATCGTGGGTGCCGGCGCTACGCAAGGCGGCAGCATGGATGCTTCCAACATGCTCAAACCCGCCCTGGCAAGCGGCGCTATCAAATGTATAGGCGCTACTACTTACAATGAATTTCGCAACTTTTTAGAAAAAGATAGGGCGTTAAGCCGCCGTTTTGCCAAAGTGGACATCAAAGAGCCTGATTTAGAGACTACCTTTAAGATTCTCAAAGGGCTCAAAGAAAAGTATGAAAAGCACCACAATGTCAAGTATCAGCCCTCTGCGCTGCGCGCCGCTGTGGAGCTGAGCGATAAGTACATCAACGACCGTCAACTTCCCGACAAGGCGATCGATCTGATAGACGAAGTGGGGGCGAGTTTCCATCTGCTGCGAAAAAAACGTCGCGTAGTGACCGTCAACGATATCGAAGATACCATCGCCAAGATGGTAGGCCTGCCACCGCAACGCGTCACGCGCGACGATATCGAGATACTCAAAAATCTCGAAGAGCGTCTCAAAGCGCGCGTGCTTGGGCAGGACGAGGCGGTAGAGCAGCTGGCTATGGCGATCAAGCGCAGCCGCGCAGGTCTCAACCCACCCAACAAGCCGATAGGCTCGTTTCTCTTCGTGGGCCCGACAGGCGTGGGGAAAACGGAGCTTGCCAAAGAGCTTGCCCGCACGCTGGGTGTGCATTTTGAGCGTTTCGATATGAGTGAATATATGGAAAAACATGCCGTCTCACGCCTTATCGGTGCGCCTCCGGGCTATGTGGGCTACGAAGAGGGAGGGCTGCTTACCGAAACCATCCGTAAGCACCCCTATACCGTGCTGTTGCTGGATGAAATAGAAAAGGCACATCCGGATCTTATCAATATCTTGCTGCAGGTCATGGATAACGCCACATTGACGGACAACAACGGCAACGTGGCCGATTTCAAGCATGTGATCATCATCATGACATCCAATGCGGGCGCCACGGAAGCCAACGTTATGGGATTTAAGAACGAATCTGTGAGCAAGTTCGATGAAGCGCTCAAACAGTACTTTACACCGGAATTTCGCAACCGTCTCGATGCGATCGTGCGCTTCAAGCCTCTGAGCATCGAGATCGTCGAGGGTATCGTGGATAAGTTCATCGAAGAGCTCAACATGCAGCTGGATAATAAAGGTATCACTCTCGAGCTCACTCCGGCAGCTCGCAAATATCTGGCCGAGAAAGGGTATTCGGCCGAGCTAGGGGCACGTCCTTTGGCTCGACTCATCAGCGAAGAGATCAAAACGCCGCTGACGAATGAGATACTCTTTGGACGCCTGGCAAAAGGCGGCAAAGTGAAGGTGGGATATAAAAACGAGAAGCTGGTTTTTGATATTCGATGATTATCGTTCCCAGACTCAGTCCCTATAGTCACATCTTTCCCGATCCCCGCACGGCCAGCAAAGAGGGGATCGTGGCATACGGCGGCGATCTGCACCCCCAAAGGATTTTGGCTGCCTACAAACGTGGCATTTTTCCTTGGTTTAATGAGGATGATCCTATCCTTTGGTGGTCTCCCGACCCCAGACTCCTTCTTTTTCCCGATGATATAAAAATTTCACGCTCGCTCAAGAAGAGCCTCAAAAAATTCGAAGTTCGCGTCGATACTGATTTTAGAAGCGTTATAAAGATGTGTGGCGCCGTGCGCGAAGAGACCTGGATCGTGCCCGAACTCATCGAAGCTTTTTGCGAGCTGCACGAGATGGGTTTTGCCCATTCTATCGAGACCTATCGTGACGGCGAGCTCGTGGGAGGCCTCTATGGGCTGAGTCTCGGCGGTGCCTTTTTTGGCGAGAGCATGTTTAGCTTGGTCTCGGATGCCAGCAAAGTGGCTCTCGTGCGTCTATGCGATATTGCGAAGAAGTTTGATTTCGACTTTATAGACTGTCAGATACCGAGCGAGCATCTTAAGCGTTTGGGTGCCGTAGAGGTATCGAGGGAGAAGTTTTTGGAGTTATTGGATAATGCCATGCAAAAAAGCGGAAAATATGGAAAGTGGGAGGATATATGTTTTTAGAAGATATCGAGTTTTCTTTGTGGGCAGATTTTATTGAAAGAGATTTTTTAGATAGAGAGTTTCGCACTCTCATTGAGCGGGGTATCGTCAACGGTGCTACAAGCAATCCGGCGATTTTCAAACAGGCGATATTGACTTCACCTGCCTACAAAGAGCAGTTAGCAACTCTCAGTGGCGATGCCAAGAGCAAGTACGAAGCGTTGGCTATTTATGACATTCAAAAGGCGGCGGATATTTTACGGCCGCTGTATGATAAAGGTGATGACGGATTCGTCTCGATAGAAGTGGACCCGCGCCTGGCCCACAATGCGGCAGGCACCGTGGAAGAGGCCAAGCGGCTCTATGAAACCATCGATCGTCCCAATGTGATGATCAAAGTCCCCGTTACGCCTGCCGGCTGCGAAGCTATCGAGGAGCTCATCACTGCAAACATCCACGTCAACGCCACCCTTATCTTCAGCCCTAACCAAGCGGCGGAGTGTCTGGATGCGATGGAGAGAGGTTTTAAGCGTGGAAGTGCGAGTCATGCGGTGCTGAGTATATTCGTAAGTCGTTTCGATCGCAAGCTCGATGCCGTAATGGAGGCCGAGGGACTGTCCAAAGGGCGCGTGGGTATTATGAATACCGCAAAAATCTACAATATGATACGCCATCGCAACCTGCCCAATACCAAGGCGCTCTTTGCCAGCACGGGCGTGAAAGGCGGCGATTATCCGGCGCACTACTACATCAGCGAACTTGTTGCTCCCAAAAGCATCAATACCGCTCCCATCGCCACCATCGAAGCCTTTGTCAAAGATGGAGACAAAGAGCCCAAACTTCCCATTCCCCAAGAGGAGATAGAGAA
>WGBB01000037.1 GCA_015494505.1 Nitratiruptor sp.
GACTACTCCACCATCGGCGGAAATGTCGCCGAAAACGCCGGCGGGATGCGCGCGGCCAAATACGGCATCACGAAAGATTATGTTATGGCGCTGCGCGCGGTGCTGCCAAACGGCGATATCATCCGTGCCGGCAAGAAAACCATCAAAGACGTAGCCGGCTACAATATCGCAGGCATTCTCATAGCCAGCGAAGGAACTCTCGCGGTGATTACCGAAATCACCCTCAAGCTCCTTTCTAAACCCAAACTCACCAAGACCGTGATGGGGGTCTTCCCCACCGTTACCGAAGCGATGAACGCCGTGTATAAATCCCTAGCCGGCGGTGCGAACCCCGTGGCGATGGAGTTTTTAGACAATCTCACGATCCGCGCGGTGGAAGAGAAGTTTCACAAAGGTCTGCCCACCGACGCAGGAGCCATCCTCATCAGCGATATCGACGGCAACGTGGAAGAGGAGATCGACTATCAGATAGGACTCCTGGAAAAATTTTTCAAAGAAAACGGCGCTAGCGAGTTTCGCATCGCACGCGACGAAAAGGAGGCGGCCGATATCTGGTTCGCCCGCCGCAACGCCAGCCAGTCCATCACCATCTATGGAAGCAAAAAGATCAACGAAGATGTAACGGTACCTCGTAGCGAACTGCCCCGCTACCTGGAAGAGGTGGAGAAAATCTCCAAAAAGTACGGCGTCAAGATCCCCTGCTTCGGCCATACGGGAGACGGCAACGTCCATACCAACGTGATGGTAGACGGCAGCGATCCCAAGCAGGTGGAGATCGGCTACAAAGCTATCGAAGAGATTTTTAGGATGACCATCGAAATAGGCGGGACGCTGAGTGGCGAGCACGGCATAGGGCTTTCTAAAGCACCCTTTATGAAGATGGCGTTTACCGAAGCGGAGCTCAATCTCTTTCGCCAAATCAAAAAGGCATTCGACCCCAACAACATCCTCAACCCAGGCAAAATGGGCCTGGATGAGATTTAGAAGCTTTGGGTATAGGCGATGACAAAGACGTTGCTATAGGCATCGTTTCCGGCTTCGTCGAACTTCGCACGCGTAAAGCCGAGTTTCAAAGAGCTCTTGGCACTTAGCGCGCGTGCCACGCTCACTCCATAGCTATACTTGTACTCTTCGCCGAGATTGTAGACCACGAAGCCACCCTTGTCGATGCGGTAGCTGTTTTTGCCTACACTTCCCTCGAGTGTCGTCGTCCAAGGGCCGTTGAAGTTTTGGAGTTTGGCATTGAATGTTGTGTAGCTATCCTGCTTGGCTGCATCGTCACTCACGGCTATAAAATCCAAGCCCGCTTGTGCATAAAAAGAGCCCCACAACGCATTGTATTGCCCTAGTCTCTTACCAGCTTTTGGCGAAATTTGCCATACGTGAAAACCTTTATAGTCGCTGTAGTAGATATCGGTAGCGATGTTGTAGTTGTAGCCTTGGTAGTATGTCACACCGCCGATAAAGACTTTTTGGGTCTCATCCTCTGCACCCTGCTTCGTAAAGAGTACATTGGCTCCCAAACGAAAATCCCAATTGTATCCTTTGTAATAGTGCAAAATTCCGGCAACGGAATTTTGTTTATACTTTGGCGTAGCATCTTGGTAGGTTATTTGCATATGCTCTACGGCCATCTCCAATTTATAGGGCGCCTTATATGAAGAGAGGTAAATGCCGGCAATAGCAGCATCGTCACGATTCGTGTTTCCCGAATAGTTGATATAACCGCCATAAGGCAAAAACAGATTGCTTCCGGCAAAGAGTGAGATGCTCAGTGCCAGTGAAGTCGCTATCTTTTTCATTTTGTCTCCTTGAGTTTGTATCCAAGACCCTGACGGGTCTCTATCTCCAAGCCAAGAGATCGTAGCTTCGAGATAGAGACCTTGAGCGAGCCTTCGGTATTGATCTCCTCCACATTGTCTATAATGTCGTATTTGTCCACGTAACGATCGCTGTGCGCTATCAAAAACTCCAGCAGTGCCTGCAAAGCCTTTGGAAGCGGCAGCTCTTTGCTATCTTTATAGAGTCTCTTGCCGTGGATGTCGTATATAATGCCTCCTTGGCGCCAGAGCCGTCCTTTGGTGCGGTAGAGCTTGCGCTCAAGATAGGCGATGCGATGCTTAAGGTGGGTAATTTCATCGTAGCGGTAGCAAAAATCCCCTACCCCCATAGCCCTGGCGAAACTCGCAGCATCACAGGTAGCGTGCAAAAAAATGACATAATCGAAAAACTCTCGCATCTCATAGACACTGCCCAAATGTGCAAAATCTGCCACCAGCACCTCGAAACGCCTCTGTAGCGCAGCATCGGCCAGCTCGAAAGGGTGTGCGAAGTAGCGCACCTCATCGATGCCCAGATCGAACTCAACGAGCGCCGCAATGCGCATCGCAAAACTCCTTGGCCTCCACATCGGTGGGATAGAGAATGAGCAGGTGCAGATAGACCTGTTTGGCTCTTTGTATGTCATAGCGGGCCAAAGCCCGCCCAAGAAGTTTCAAAAAGAGCGCATCTGTAGGGTAGCGCTCGAGCATCTTGCGCGCAATCTTTTCGCTCTCTTTGGGTTTGGAACCAAGCAGCGCCGAAGCTGCGTAGTAGTTGGCATAGTAGTTGTACAAATCTTGTTTGATGATGGCGCTTGCTATTTCGAAAGCCTTGGCATTTGCTCCTTTGGCCAGATACACGCGAGCAAGCCCAAGTTTGGGCTCGAAGCTCTTGGGCTGCGCCATAGCGGCACGGCGGTAGTGGGCTATTGCGTTTTTGTAACGCCCCTGCAAGTAGTAGAGCCATCCCAGGCGGAGATTGAGGGTGTAGTTGTTGGGGTTGATGCTAAGCAGCGGCTGCAAACTCTTGACGGCATCTTTGTAGTCTTGCATCTTTTCATAGCGGTAGGACTCTTGATAGGCCTTTTTGACATTGATTGCAAACAGCGGCACAAGCACCACAACCAGGGCGACTACCTTACGCATCCACTCTCCTTAATTCATATTCATCCATCTCTATGCGACTAAAACCCTTTTCATAAAAGGCAAGCTCGATGCGACCGTAACGGCTGCTGAGACTAAGGTCTTCTTGTGTATAGGGCTCTTTTTTTTCATAGTGGCCGTGGACAAATGCCAAAAGCAGCTCCTGCACGATTTTTGCGACCCCTCGTGCGCGCACATACAGAGGCAGCACCTCCCAAAAACGATACGAGCCCTTTGCCAGCACCACCCTTGGCGCGAGGGCAAAAAGTTTTTTGAGATAGCTCTCCTTGCCCACATAATCATAAAAATAAAAAAAGAGACCGTCGTTGAAAAAATAGAGACGATTTTCGCCGTCATCGAAATAGAACTTCCCAAAATCGTCCATCGCTACGCGAAAGCTGTAGCTTCCCACCTCTTTACCCTTTTTGAAAACTCTATAGCTATAGACTTCATCGAGAATGAAGCTCAGCCGCCCTGCCATCGCCGCATCGCTGCGCACAGCGGCCACCGTATCGCCCACCTTGGGCAGAGCAAAAATGTGCAACTCGCCTGCCTTGACGTAATGGCCAAAAACAAAAGGCAGAGTCTTCGCTCCTAGTGCGGCGCTCTCTTGGACCTGGATGTGGATATGGGGCTGGGGTGAATAGCCGGAGTTGCCGCATTTTGCGATGAGTTGCCCCACTTTTACATACTCTCCTACATGCACTTTCAAAGAGTGCTGCATCAGGTGCGAAATCTCCACGTAATGCCCCGCATCGGAGCGGATGATGATGTAGTTGCCCCAGTTGTTGATGCGATCGACGGTGCCGATGGGATTGTCGGCGAGATCCCCGCGTGCTGCCACCACATAGCCGCTCACGGGCGCCGTCACATCCTCGCCGTACGCATAGTACTCCTCCAAAAATTCGCCGCTTCCTCGATAGCTCTTGCCATCTACGCTTTTTATGAAATCGTACGCATAGCGCCAGCTCCCTTTGTGCGTCCACTCCCCGTCAAAACCTTGATACACCTCCCACTCTCCTACGAAAGGAAGCGCGATAGTGATACTTCCTAGTCCGAAGCGGTGCTTTTTATCGAGGTAGTTCACGAGGGTCTTTTCGGGAGTGGATTTAATCTCATACGCAAAAAGTTCATACCCCACACCCCAAAGCAGCAGAATAAAAAGCAGCGTCACCACATTGAAAGGAATCGTATAGACAGGGAGGTTGTAGAGATTGAAAAAGACCTCCATTGCATCGATGATAATGACTGCCGCTACGATAGCCACAGCAGCAATGAGATAGCTTTTGATATGGGGCACCAAAAACACAGCACCCAAGGCCATGGCGATGAGGATGAAGTTGAAGTTGTAGAGCGAGTGCAGGGCCGCATCCCAAGGCAAAAAAATCGCATGCACGCCCACGCCTATGAGATAGCCGATGAGCCCTGCAAAAAAGAGAATCCGCGAATACCACAAAATCACGGCTGCAATCACGAGCCCTGCGATATCGTAGGGCAAGAAGAATATCTCTCCCAAAGAGCGCCAAAAATCGCTCCATGGCAGATGCAGTGCAAAAAGCGGCCGGCGCTGCACGAGATTGTCCAAAAGATTGGCGTAGTGCAGACTCGCTAGGTAAAAGAGGATGCTCACGAGGCTAAAGGGGAGCGAGAGAAGCGGAAGATTGTATTTTGCAAAGATGCGATTGAGCCCAAAGGAGAGCACGAAGGTAAAAATCCCAAGGAGCGCTGCTAAAAAGATGCTGACAAAGGAGATTTGGTAAAAAAATCCGACTCCCAAGCCCACCAGCAAAGAGTTGTAGAGATAAAATCCGTGGCGCAGATACTCTTCGCGAATGCGTAGGATTTCGGCAAAGGCGATGGTGCCTAGCACCGCCACAAGCCCTAAAAAACCGACACTGGGCACCAAAAATGTCAGAAATGCCAGCAATGCCCCCGCGCGCAAATCGCGCAGGAAGAGTATGGAAATATAGGGTTTAAAGAGTATCGTCAATCTCTTTTTCTTTGACATATGCCAGGTCGTCTCTTTCACGGATGAGTTTCGGCTCTTCATCGATGAGCACCACGCGAGGTCGATACTGAATAAACTGCATCGACTGGGTGTAGTTGTACGCACCCACCGGCCAGACAGTCAGCACGCTACCGCGCTCAAGAGGCGGCAGCATGATGTTTTCCGCTATCACATCGATATTCATACATAGCGGCCCGTTGAGCTGGCTAGGCTCGTTGAGTCCCTCGTAGCGCTTATCGAGAAAAACTTCGAAATTGTACCAAAAGGCCGTGTATAAAATGTTGACGCCCGCATCGAGGATATAGGAGACTCTCCCATCGGGCATACGCTTGGATGCGAAGACGGAAGTAAGAAGATATCCCGCCTCATCGATGAGAGCGCGCCCCGTCTCGAGATAGAGCTTCGGAAGTTTGCCGCGGGCGTTTTCATAGATGGCATTCGTGATCGCCTCAGCATACTCATCGGGAGTGGGCACCACCACATCGGGAGACTGGTAGACCCCTTTGAGCCTATTTTTGCTGGCAAATCCCCCGCCTAAATCGATATACTCGATATCGAACCCAAATTCATCTTCGGCTCGATTGCGCAGCTGCATCAGCTTTTTCGCCGCCACCGCGTATGCATCGGTGCTGAGCATAAACGTGCCGATATGGGTATGCAGACCCGTAAGTATCAGCTTCTGCCCTTTGAAAATGCGCTCTATCGCATCGAAGGCCTCGCCGTTGTCGACATTAAACCCAAAACGGCTCCATGCAGGATACACTCCCGTATCCATATTGCAGCGAATCGCTACGGGGATTTCTCTTCCCAGCTCGGCTGCCACCTCTTCGAGATCGTTTATCTCATCCCAATGGTCGATGTGGATCATCGCACCCTCCTCGGCGGCCTTGCGTAGAGCAGATTTAGGCTTGAAAGGACCGTTGAAAATGATATCTTTGCCCTCGATTCCCAGGGCTCTTGCTTTGTCGTACTCAAACTCGCTCACCACCTCGGCTTTGGAGCCAAGAGCGTGGAAAGTCTTGCAGATGGCATCGAAATAGTTGGTCTTGTAGCTCCAAAAAAACGTCACGTCCGGATAGCGGGAGCGAAAGGCTTCTTGGAATTGGTTGAATTTTTTTTCTATGTCCTTTTTGCTAAAGACAAAGAGCGGACTGCCAAAACGCTCTACCAATTCACGCACATCGTATCCATCGATTTCGCTTTTTATCTTTTGGGCTTTGTAGGGACTGCCGTATTTGCTGGCTAGGGCAAAGTCGACCCTGTTGATCGTCGGTTTTTGATACATCTATAGCTCCTTTTTCGATAACAGTTGCGTAAATTTGCCAAAATCGCACACAAGCTCATCCACATAGCGCACGTACATCTTCTGCTCGGGGTATGTAAACTTCTTGCGCACTCTTTTACCTAGGGCTAACTGCAAAGCCATTTTGGGCAGATTGAGCCCGATATCGACGCTAAAGCCTATCCAAGCCGGGAAACGGGGGTTAATCTCTATGAGATAGATGCCGTCTTTGGCCGCGATCGCTTCAAGCTCGAAAGCCCCGCGCCATTTGGTTTGTTCTACGAAACGGTGGGCGAGCTCCTGCATCGCGTCGTTTTTTATAGTTACGGCGCTCCAAACCTTACCGATATCCGTCGTGGTGAGTTTTTTGATGCTAAAGCCGCCGTAAAGAGTCCCTTGTGCCACGCCCGTGTAGTTGATTTCTATCCCTTCTACGATTTCTTGCACCAAAATCGGATAGCCCCACTCATTGGCGATTTCCGTAAAGTAGGTTACGGCCTCTTCGAAATTTGCGGCTTTTTTGGCTTTGTAGTAGTTTCCTTTTATCATCACGGGATAGGAAAAGTCTTGCAAAACCCGCACAAGCTCATCGACGCTGTGCACCTCTTCGGTGCGAGGATGGCGTATTCCAAGCTCACTACACAGTTTCGCAAGATTACGCTTTTCACGCACGCTAAACTGCTCCATCGTGGGCAAGAAGGTAATAAGTCCCATATCGTGCAGCTGCTCTTGATGTTTGATATACAGCGGCAGCTCTGCATCGAGATTCGGCCACACCATCTCGATACCGCTCTGTTCTTTAATGTATGCGAGCCTATCTCGCAGCTCTTCAAACCCCAACGAGGGAAAAGGCATCAAAAAGATACGCTCAAATATCCCTTGATAGATACCCGGTTCGTTGGGATCGTAGCTAAGACCCACAAGTTCATGCCCTTTGAGACCTTTGGCCACACCGATACCGGGTGCGGGATTGTCGGTGTTATTGAGACCACTCAGTGCGATTTTCATTGCTCAAGCCCGTAGATTTTGAGTTTGAGAAAAAAGTCCTCCACATCACGATAGACCCGTTTCCAGTCTGCGTCGAACTCTTTTGCAAGGGCCAAGACTATCTCATCTTTGCTGCGCCCCTCTTGCAAGAGCTCTAAGATGCGTTTGCCCGTGTCGTTGAGCTGAAAAGTGATGCCGAGGCTCGGCACGAAAGCCACATTGTTTTCGTCGATGTGCAATTCTTGCAGCATATCGCCTCCTTTTTGTTACAATTGTAAGAAAGGGATGTTAACGAGATGTTAATGGACTTGCAAAAACTCAAAAAACTTTTTCATAACTTCTACGACCCCGATATCTCTATGTATGCGGCGTCGCTCAGTTTCTACACCATTTTTTCTATTATTCCGCTGCTGCTAGTCTCTTTTTCGCTCTTTATCAAGCTTCCCTCATTTAGCAAACACTATGCACGCATCAAGGAGTTTATCTTCTCCAACCTCATCCCCACCCAGCACGAGACCATCAGCCACTATATCGACACCTTTTTGCAAAACAGCTCCAAGCTCGGTCTCATCGGTTTTGCCTTCGTACTCATCGCTTCGATAATGTTTTTTCAAAACTTCGAATACATCGTCAACAAAATATTTCGCACCCGCCCTCGTGGCTTTTGGAACTCCATCTCCACCTACTGGACGCTGATGACCCTAGCACCCATAGGACTGGCGCTCTCTTTTTATCTCTCATCCAAACTCCAGCACCTGCTCAATAGCAGCAGTTACACCAGCTGGATCGACTTTTTGGCTATTTTCCCCTACCTCATCATCTGGCTCATCTTCTTTATCACCTACAAAATCTCCTCCACCGAAACCATCGACGTCAAGGCCGCAGCCATCAGCTCCTTTTTCGCCTCGCTCGTGTGGGATGTGAGCAAAAACCTCTTCGTCTACTATGTGGTCTACAGCAAGACCTACTCCACCCTTTATGGCAGTTTCAGTGCCGTGCTCTTTTTCTTTTTATGGATCTATATTTCGTGGATCATCTACCTTTATGGCCTCAAACTATGCTACCTGATAGATCGTTACTACGACGGAAAAAAGGAGCGCCAAGAGAAGTGCGAAGCGGTAGCGGATAGCAGCAGCGAGGATAGCGCAGTAGAGCGCTAAGAGCCACAGCGGCATCTGCATAGATAGAAACTGCCCGTTTTCCATCCAATCGACGGCAAAATCCCACACCCCTCCCACGCCAAAAATATGCGCCAATAAAAAGAGCGGATACAAAAAGGTAAAAGCGATACTAAGAAGCGGCGAGAGCAGCATCTGAGGTTCGAAACGGTGGAAAATAGCATAGCTGATAGGCAGCATCGCCACAAAGACCCACACGGAGAGCTCTATGAAGATGCGCCATTTGGGTCGATGGGAAAAGTGGTGTAAATAGAGATAAATCATAAAAACGCCAGCCACCGAGAGCCAAAATCCGATACGAAAGAGAAATGCGGGAAAGAGCGTCACCACCACGGCCACCACCCACGCAAGCGTTTCGAAACTAAGCAGCCTGATGCCGCGAAATGCCAACAGCGAGCCAAAAAGCAGCAGCGCAAAGGAGCGCACCAATGAGGGCAGATAACCCAAAAAGGCAGTGTAGCAAAAGGCCAGCACCGCTACTACGAAAGCGATAAAAAGCGAAAGATTCATAAACGGCGCGAACTTTTGCACAAGCGGCCGCAGCAAAAACCCGAGCACCACACCCGCCACCAAACCAAGCAATCCCAGATGAAACCCGCTGATCGCCACGAGATGCGAGATGCCATAGCGCGCCAAAATGTCGCGCGTCTCTTTGGACATCGCGGTGGCTACGACGAGTGCCGGGAAGAGCTCCTTGGCTAGCTTCGAGCCGTGCTGCGCGGCGATAGCTTCCTTGATGCGATAGCGAAGATCCTTGGGATAGACCTTGCGGATGTAGGCGTAGTGGTAGGTAGGACGAAAAAGATCGGCAAAGCGCAGCCTCTTGGTGCGCATGGCGACGGCCACATAGCGGTCACGCAAATCCTTGAGCTTTTCGTAGGTGGAGGTGTAAAACACGAGATGGGGCGTCTGGAGCTTGAGGATCTGCTTCTTGCCTTTGGGGTATTGATTGAGCACCAGGGCTTTGGCGTAGTAGGAGCGTTTGGCGGTGATCTTTTTGAAGATATGGTAGTGCCACAAGAGATTGGCACACAAAAGCATTATGAGGATACAGGCAGCCACCACGCGCTCTTTGGCCGAGGCAAAGAGCGGAACCGAGCGCATCAGATGTTATCCGGCAGCTCTATCTGGGTCTCGTTCATCGCATATTCTCGCACGGTCTCTGCCGCCTCTTCGGCGAATTTCACATACTCTTTGTGAAACCACAGCTTCACCACGCCCGTAGGACCGTTGCGCTGCTTGCCGATGATGATCTCGGCCTCTTCGACGCGTTTTTCTTCTATCTGGATATCGATCTGCTCGCCCTTTTGCTGCGCCTCTTTCATCTTCTGCTTCGCTTCTTTTATCTTATACACATCGTCGCGATAGACGAAGAGGATCACATCGGCATCCTGCTCGATGGCACCCGATTCACGCAGGTCGCTGAGCATCGGGCGCTTGTCGATGCGGCTTTCAAGCGAGCGGTTGAGCTGCGAGAGGGCGATGATGGGAATCTGCAGCTCTCTTGCCAAAAGCTTGAGAGAGCGGCTGATTTCACTAATCTCGAGATGCCTGTCTTTTGTACCGCTACCGCTCATCAGCTGCAGATAGTCGATGATAGCCAGCTCGATATCGGGGTGCTGGGATTTGAGCTTGCGCAGCTTCGCGCGCAGCTGGTGGACGTTGAGATTGCCCTCATCATCGATAAAGAGCTTCTTCTTTTCGTAGTAGTCGCTGAGCTTGCTAATCTGCGCCCACTCTAAATCGTTGAGATTGCCGACTCTCAATCGCTGCAAGGGAATGGCGCTCTTGGCACTGAGCATTCTGAGCATCAACTGCTCAGCCGGCATCTCCAGTGAAAAGATGACGACGCCTTTATTGTTATCCAGCGCTGCTTGGGCGATATTGAGGCTAAAGGCGGTCTTTCCCATCGAGGGGCGCGCCGCGATGATGATGAGATCGCCGGGGGAGAAGCCGGCGGTTTTGAGATTGAGCTCGTGAAAGCCGGTATCGAGGCCGATGAGGATGGAGTTGCCCCGCTCTTTCATCTTCAATAGATGCCTCAGCGTATCCTCCATCACCTGAGTGCTCGATTTGAAATCTTGGGAGCTGGTCTCGGTGGTGATGCCGTAGAGTTTGGACTGGATCGTATCGATCACGTCGGTGACGGGAAGGTCCTGCTCGACGGTAACCTTTTTTATCTCGGTAGTCAGATGCACCAGCTCACGCTTGAGGGATTTTTTCTTTTTTTCTTTGACGTAGCTTGCGGTATTGGAGAGCGGGTTGGCAGCTAACACTTCCAAAAAGGCCGCCTCGTCGAACTGGCCGCGCAGTTCGAGCTTTTCTTTGACAAACTCCTCATCGATGGGCTGGTCTTCGCGCTCGAGCTCCTCCATCAC
>WGBB01000038.1 GCA_015494505.1 Nitratiruptor sp.
ATAAATTACAAATGTTTTGAAAATCCATTTTTCAAATCCTTCCATGATTGGTAACAACAATTATATCACTCCCCACCTCGTTACATTCCCATAAAAGCAGGTATATGAAGGATGGTAGCTCTCGATCAAGCCATCTTGGTTTGGCTTGGTTCTTTGGATAGTAAAGAGATTTTTATCTTTTCTGACAATCGCATAGAGGTTGTCTTTTGGTGCCTTTTTGATGTAGCGGCGAAGCTGGTTTTCTAGTCTTGGATCTGCGTGCACTCCATCGCCTGTAGCCACGATGACCGCTGCATCTTTGAAATCCACCTCGCTCATCGGCGTAAACAAAAAGGAACTTTTCTCTATCTTTTTTAGTACCTCTATCGCACTACCGGATTTTGGATTTTTGAGATTGAAGAGATTGTAGATGCGAATCACCCCACCATTTGGAAACTTTTGCGTAAAGATTTCGATAAGAGCTCGCATAAGCGGATCGAGGCTATAAGCATAATACTCATCGTTATCGTTGAAACCTTCCAAATGCTTGGATAGTAACGCATTCACTGGCTTCCTATCCAAAGGCTTGGCGCTACCGGGATTGAGCAAAATCACGCTACCAAGCAGTTGCCATTCATCGCCATACTGCAATATCGTTCCGTCTCTATACACATTGCCATCGCTGTCTTGATGCCATTTTGCGAAACATCTCCTTTGCATAACACCTCCTTTTTTGTGAGCAAAAGGGAGAAGAGTTTTAAAATGTTCTCTTCAGAGCTCCTGTTTTGAGATCATAGACTTTGACTCTACCCTTTTTGGTAGTGATACTTATCATATCACCATCAATCTCTGTGGATACAGCTCCTTCTGGGACGCCGATAGTTCTTTTGATTGCTCCTGTTTTTGCATCGTAAATTTTTACATTGTTACCATCGATTTTCGCTACATACATATTTGCTCCTTTTTCGTTTCTCCCTTTTGCTCAATGCTATTATTGGCAAATCTATTGACAGATTATGTCTGGTTTTGATATTATTTGAAAAAAGGAGCTTGCATGGCAAAAGCAAAAGACTACTCCAAAACGATGAGAAATCTCGTCACTATTCTCTCTAGACTCTATCAAGGCGAAGCTTTGTCGGTCAAAGAACTGGCCGAAGAGCTCGGTATGAGCGAAAGAACTATTCAAAGATATTTCAATAATTACTTAATAAATCATTTTCCACTTAAAAAAGTTGGTAGACGCTGGGCTTTGGAGAGTGCCACGAAGATGGTAGTCGATGAAGAGAGTGAGCTCGCTTTGCAAACACTCGAGGAGATGGCCAAAAATATCGGCACAGACTTCTATCAAAAAGTCCATCCTCTGCTTGCCAAACTCTACAAAAGCAGCTGCCATCCCCTCTATACCAAAGTCAATATCGAAGATATAACGGACAAAATGGAAGAGATCTTAGCTTTTGTAAATCCAACTTCAAAATGTCCTAATCGTGGTACTTCAAAATGTCCGAAAAGGGTTTCTTAAAAAACGATTTTAGTTTAGGTGCGGAGATATGGGGGTTTTGGGTTTTGCAAATGGGGCAAAAAATAGCGCAAAATCGGATAAAGCAACCATAAAGCAACTGATAAAGCAACTAACGAAAATGGCGTATTTATGGGGACTTTGTAGATATATCAAAAAAATTGAAGGATAAAAAGGAACTACAGAGGCGAAAACTTAAGAAAATTTTTTAACTTTGATGAGTGTGTAAAGGGTGTTTGAAGGGGGTGTAAAGAGGGTTTGAAGATCAGTAGCTTAAAAGCTCTTCGATAGATGTGATTTCGATCTTTTTAAGCTCTTTGAACTCTACCATATCGAGGATGATGGGTTTGTAGCGCACGAGAAGTGTCTTATCGGTTTGGAGGCTTTGGATGATTTTGGCTTCCAGAGATTGATCGGTGAGATAGAAGTCGATGGAGTTTTTCTTTTTGATTCCAAAAAGATCGGTGTTTTTGAGATGGGCTTTGCCCGTGGCGCTTTTTTTGTTGTATTCGTAGACTGCAATTTCTGCTTTGTGCTCTTGCTGGAGGGGTTTGTTTTTGAGATAGCGGATCACTTCGATACCTTTGTCTATTTTTTGGCATGTGGCGCTATCCATATAGGGTTTGTCATCGACTTTGAGCGCTTCGAGTTCTTGGTTTTCTATTTTTTTGTTGATGGCGTTGATCTCTTTTTCTGAGGCCATAGCGGTCCTAAAGACCGGTTCTTGGACCGAGACGAACGTATTGTTGTTGACTTGGATGCTTACATTATTGTTACTGCCGGCTATGAGTATCATCGCTTCTCCTGAGTTTTCGATATGGTTGGCATTTGGACCGCTATGGGGGATATGGTCATAGATGCCTGAGAGTAGTTTAACAAATTCGAGGGTTTTGATAAAGATCTCCTTGGGAGAGTATTGGAGCATATCAGGATAGAGCGAGGCGATAAAGATGATAATATCAAGAACGAGAGAGCCCTCTTTTATCTGGGCAGTCTCGATTTTGAAAGTTTGTCTATCGAGTTTCTCTTTTGCCGCTATGGCGTAGCCAATGCGGTTGAGGATTTTGGATATTTTGTTGGAAGCAAATGCGATATCGCGCAGATCTTTTGAGATGGTCTCTCCAGCGAGCGTGATAGTCATTTTTTCTTGCATAGGTATCCTTTAGGTTTGGCGTAGGATGCCGAGGACGCGGCCTACGATATGGGTGGCGTCGAGTTCGTCGCCTTGGATGGTGATGTCGGCGATGGCGGGGTTGTCGCTGCGCAGGGTGATGGTGTGGGCAAAGGGGTTTGGGTAGAGGCGCTTGACGAGGGTGCCTTGGGGTGTGGCGATGATGTAGATGGCGCCCTCTTTGATCTGGTGGTTTTCGTCGGCAAAGGGGAGGACAAAGAGCTTGTCGCCGCTTTGGATGGTGGGCTCCATGGAGTCTCCTACGGCGTTGATGATGTGGAGATTTTGGGCGATGGGGGTGCCCAGGAGCTCCTGGAGGGCAGATTTGGAGAAAGGCAGATATCTGGGCGCGGCGGCGTAGGTTTCGCCTCCCGCACCGGCTGCGGCGTAGATATCGGGGTAGTAAGGGATTTGGATGATATCTTTGGTTTGAGCTACGGCGCTCTCTCCAAACATGGAGCCTTTGCCGGTGAGGAGCCAGTTAAGATCTATGGTTTCATTTTGCAACCTATCTACCAAGCTATCTAATGGGATCTTTCCTCTAGTGCTCCAAGTTTTCACAGTATTGTAATTAACTCCTAATTTTTCGGCAACTTCCTTATCTTTATTAACTTGGTAATACTGTTTCAACCTATCAAAAATTTCTCTAAAATTATTCATTTTGAGTCCTATCTATTGACAAAAGGTTTCATTTTGAATACAATACCCTTAAGTATATTCATCTCACTTAATAATACCAAAAGGTTTTAAGATGAAAGTTAAGCGACGAAGACGCAGGGTGGATGTGCAGCGTATCAGGGAGGATTACGGCACGGCCAAGCGAGCCTGTAGGCTCAAGGGGATCAACTACAACACCTTCAAGGTGTGGGCTGCCGGGTATCAGCAGAGCAGGAAGTGCGAAGAGGCTTTTCGGGAGTATTTGCTGTGAAAAAGGAGATACAAATGAAATACAGCGGCGCTAAAAAAGATAGAGAGGAAAGAGTGTTTAGACGCCTTGCTACAGAAATAGAAAATTGGGAAAGAAAAAAGATTTGTGCTCAAAGACAAACCACTCGTAGAGCGTGTTGTAGCGAATTGAGTGGAAAGCTAACTCAGAAAAATTCGCAAGAGTTAGCTCATTTTCTATGGAGTCTTCTGGAAAGATATAAAGGTGCGATTTGTGAACAGCATCTGTAAATGTAGCATAAACATGTGGAGCTGCATAGATATTGTAAATCCTGGGATTGAGCGTGCAAGAGTGGAGCATAAACCTCCACGCATCTCTTGTTTTGAATTGATAGGCTACGATATCAAAGCGTGCCGGAAATATCATATCCTCGGAACCGTTTTTCATAATGTTGATTGCAATATCGAAAAAATCATCAGTGTCATTCAGCTCCCTAAAATCTTGTTCAAATTCTGCCCTGGCGTAATAGTAAATTCTGAATTTTTTCGCGAGTTTATCGAGCTCTCTTTTTATTTTGTAGGTGGAGCGAATAATTTGCTCAAATTCATAATTTTTTTGGCAATTTGGGCAAATTATCCGCTTTGTTCTGGATGTTGTTTCGGTTTTGAAATCTTGTCGGCAGTTTTTGCAAAAAAACCTAAACTCGATCATCTTTGCCCTTTTTCTTGTAATCATAGCGTAAATGGGATGAAAAAATGACCTCCAACGAACTGGCCGCGCTGCTGGGCTACACATCCCGCTATATCAGGGAGCTTACCAAACAGGCAATCGCAGCCGGCAAGAGCCACATCACCATCAAGGGGCAGAAGGTGGCGTTTTGCGAGGAGGTGGGGCGCGGCAGAGGGGGCAAGCGGTATCGCTACACCCTCATCAAGGAGCATACGCCCAAAAAGAGGCGCAGATCCAAAAGCCTCCTCGATCCCAAGAGCCTGCCGGCGATCGATCTACAAAAGCCGAGCGTGGAGGATAAACTCGCCATCATTCGCTACTACAAGAGCCACGAGACGAGCCTGGAGGCGATCGCAGAGGCTTATAGCATTGAGTTTGAAAAGCTCAATGCTATGAGTCTGGCGCGCCGCTTTCGCAGATGGATGGAGGCGTATGAGCGCTACGGCAAAGCGGGGCTGGAGGATAGGCGGGGAGGCAAGAGAGCGAGCAAAATCGACGAGGAGCTCTTTATCAAGTCGCTGGTAAAACAGGGGCATATCACCACATATTACGAGCGCTACTGCTATATGTGGTGCAAGAAGCACGGCAAGCTCTTAGATAGGTTCAACCCCACTTCAAACATCACATACGAGGGGTTTAAGCGCTATTTCAACGCCCATAAAAACGATCCCCACATCAAGGCTATCCTCAAGGGGCCAGACGCGATGGAGGAGCTGGAGCCGACGATGAAGCGGGTCTTCGAGTATCCCAACCAGGAGTGGCAGATCGATGCGACGAGTATCGACATTTTCGCCAAGGTGCCGGTGGCAGACGGCGAGGCGGTGTGGGACGTGCGGGAGGCGACGCCGGAGTATACCATCAAGCGTCTTAGCCTCATTCGCATCATAGATAGCTTTAGCGGCGCGAGCGTGGTGCGCTTGGCTCGCAGCGACAACAGCTACGAAGATGTGCGGCTCTTGCGCGACGCGATAGCGAGGCTGGGGATGCCGGAAGTGATACGAGGGGACAATGGCAAAAACTACGTCAGCCGGCACTTCCAGGAGGTGCTGGAGCGCCTGGGGATCGTGTATGTGGCGACCACGCCCTATAAAGGCAAGGAGAAAGGCAAAGTGGAGCGAAGTTTCGAGAGCTTGCAGCATAGCGCGATCTTTGAGAATCTCCCGGGCTTCATAGGCCACGATCCAAAGATGCGCATCGATATAGAGAACCAAGCCGTCAAGAAGAGCCAAAGGGGCAAAAAGGCGACAAACCTCAAAGAGAATCTGCTGTGGTGGTGGGAGCTGGAGTCGCTGGTGCAAGAGCTGGTGACAAACAAAGAGGCGCTGGCGATGCATACGCCTATGAGCGTGGAGCATCTGCGGGCGTTGCTAGGCAAACGCTATGTGCGCAGAGTCACCAAAGAGGGGGTGATGATCAACGGACGCTACTACCAAAGCCCCGAGTTTTGGCAGGAGGTGTGGATAGGCCAGGAGGTGGAGGTGATCGAGGATATCGACGATGAGAGTGTAGCCTACGTGCATATCGGGGGCAAGGCGATAGCGCTCAGTTGCAAACTGGAGCTGGGCTTGGAGGAGATAAAAGAGATGAAGCGCGCCTACAGAGCCAAAGCCAAGCGCTATAAAAAGCTCGTGCGCGAGGGAGAGAAGGAGTTGTTTGCGATGCAAGAGGAGCTCGTGGCTCGCCATCGAGGCATGGCAACTGCGCAAAAGCCAAAAGAGGAGCCAAAGCCGGATCCGTTCGATTTCATCCAAAAAGTTTCATAGCCTTTGATGGAGGGGACGGGTGTCTCCTCCACAGAGGGCTATGCAGCACGGCCCTAAGACTCATTTCTCCTTCATGTAAGCCTCCCCTTTGGGGGAGGTAAAAAAAGAAAAAAAGGAGTCTCGTAATGGATCTTCGCAAAGAGTTCAAGGATTTTATGGAGGTGCATTCACTCAAGCAGGCGCATATCGCAAGAAGCCTGGGTGTGAGCCCAAGCGTGATCAGCCAGTGGCTGAAAGGCGAATACAGAGGCGACAACGCCTCGCTAGAAGAGAAGGTCAAAGCCTTCATGCACAATTTTAGCATAAAAAAGAGCATAGAGGCAAAAGAGGAGATCAAGCAGCTCAAAAACCTCAAAAGCGCGCATTTTGTGATGGATGAGGCCGTGGTGCTGCGGGAGATGGCGGTGCTGTATGGCAAACCCGGCAGCGGCAAGACGGTAGCCGTCAAAGAGTGGGTCAAGAAGCATCCCGAAGCCCTCTTTATCGAAGTGGTGCCAGGGATGAGCGTGGTGCGGGTGCTCAAGCTCATCGCACAAAAGCTTGGGATCGACAGCAGCACCACCACGGACGAGCTGGTGCTGGCAATCGCCAAAGAGTTTCTCAGACGCGACAGCGTGCTGGTGATCGATGAGGCGGAGCATCTGACCACCAACGCCCTAGAGGCTATCAGACGCATCCACGACTTTAGCAAGGTGCCGGTGATTTTGGCGGGCACCTACGGGCTTATCAAAAATCTCAAAGGAGCCAGAGGCGAGCTGCTGCAGCTTTTTAGCCGCATTAATGGCAGATGGGAGTTTCGAGAGCTCGATAGCGAGGATATGGAGCTGCTATTTGGAGAGTTCGCGCCCGTTATCGCGCGCTACACCCTGCATCTTCGACGCGCGGCGAACCTCTACAAAAAGGCGAAGCGCTTCGCGGATATGGAGGGCGAGGCGCTGAGCGCCAAGCATATAGAGCTGGCAAGCTCCATGATCTTTTTGGACTGAGCGTTGCTCCTCTCCCCCGCGGGGGCGAGGCTGGAGCGCTCCAAAGGAGGTGCGATGAAAATCGTCGCGAAACGCTATAGCGCGATGGCCACGCGCTATGGGTATGTCTATTGGTTCGATAGGAAATTCCCACAAAGGAAATACAATGCAAAAAATAGAAAACTGGCAGGATGTGGACGAGGCTTTAAGGGAGTTAGCGAGCCTGCAGATAAAAAGAAGTGAAATCGAAGGCAGGCTCAACGAATCCATCAACGCTCTCAAAGAGCAAGCCAAAAGAGAAGCCGCGCCGATTGTGGAGAGTATGAAGCGCCTCACAAAGGAGATAGAGGCTTTTGCGATGAGTAAGAAGAGCGAATTTGCCAAGAAGCGCACCAAGGAGCTGACATTTGGCAAGATCGGCTTTCGGCTGGTTACCAGCGTGCCGATCCCAAGGGACAAGGCAAAGGTGGAGGCGCTCTTGCAAAGCCTCAAAGCCTATGGGCTGAGCGAGTGCATCATCTACGAAGAGAAGCCAAACAGAGAGAAGCTCAAGGAGCTCGATGACGCGACGCTGGTGAAGCTGGGGCTGGAAAAGAGAGTCAAGGACAGCTTTCGCGTCGAGCCCTTTATCGAGAAAGTAAAGGAGGCGTGATGGAGGTATTGGCGGCGTTTGTGGCCGGATGGCTGGCCTGCGAGATGTATGTGCTGTTGCGCTATGAAGTAAGGAGGAGAGATGTTTAGAAAATGCTTGGAAGAGGTTTTGCAATATGAGGGGGCGTATAGCAACCACAAAAGCGATCTGGGAGGCGAGACCTACAAGGGAATTAGCCGCTTCTACCACGCCGACTGGGAAGGGTGGGAGATCGTGGATATGGCCAAAGAGCGCTTTGGAGGCTTGGCAGCGCTTAAAAAAGGGGATGTGACACAAGTGCTTGGAAGCGCGTATCAACACAAACTCCAGCAGCTGGTGGCGCTCTTTTACAAAAACGAGTTTTGGGATCGCTTGCGTGGTGACGAGCTGGCCGCAATAGACGGGGATCTGGCCTGCGAGGTGCTGGACATAGCGGTCAATATGGGGGTGCGCCAAGCCGGCAAGCTCTTGCAAAAGGCCATCAACCACTTCGCTCTCCCTCATATCGCGGAGGATGGCGTCATCGGTGAGCAGACCTTAGGAGCGCTGACGCTGGTGCGCCTCAGTGGCAATATCAAAGCGCTCGTGGTGGTTTTGCAAAAGCTGCGAGCGCTGCATTATGCCACCATCGTGGCAAACAACCCTGCACAAGCCGTGTTTCTTCGCGGATGGATCAAGAGGGCTTTGAAGATCTCGTGATCTTCGGCCCTTTTTGCTCCTCTTTTGGCCAAAAGGGGAGCAAAGGGGGCAAGGATGCAAAAGGCGACACAAAAGCAGCTTGAGACCATCAAAGAGTTGGCAAGCAAGCGCTTTGGCGATATTTACAGCAGCGGGTTTGAGGCTTTTAGCGCCTGGCTTATGGAGCATGTAGGATATTTTGACTTGCATGCGCTTGATAAAGAGGCAGCTTCAAAAGTGATAAAGCTTTTGAAAATTTCGCACACCAAACCCAAAAATATACATACACCTAGAGGTGAGTTTTTGCGCAAGGTGGCGCTCGCTTTGGTCAAAGCATATTTGCGGGGATTTTATGAGGGGCAAGTGAGCAAAGAGACGCCTCCTAGTATGGAGAGCTTGGTCGATGAGATGCTAAGGGCTTTTCATGACAAAAAAGCAGATAGCATATAAAAAGGCGCTGCTGCGCCGCATCCACACGGCACCTCTATATAAAAAGCACTTTAGCGAGGATCGGGCATTGTGGGAGGAGTTTTTGCAGCGCTACTTCAAGGTGCGCAGCTCCAAGGATCTCGACATCGCGAGTCTCGTGCGCTTGGCCGAATACCTGGAGGGCAAGGCGAGCTCGCCTGTAGCGCCGGCTTCGGCGCAGCAGATCGATTACATCGTGTATCTATGGCAAGAGCGCGCCACTTTTAAGGATATGCACAGCCTTTTGAAGCTCGCGCAAAGGGTGTTGAAACGGGATGTAAAGGATATGTACAGCATCAGTAAAAAAGAGGCGAGCGCGCTTATCGCCGCCATCAAAAACATCCGCAGGCGCAAGCCGGCAAACAACGCCGACTATACACCAAATCCCCACGCAAGCTAATTATACCAAAGGCTTGCGATGTTTTGCCCAAAATGCGGTAACGAAAAGACCAGAGTATACGGCACCCGCAAAGGGCTTGTGAATGAGCGCTTCAGGGAGTGCCCCAAGTGCGGGTATAGGTTTTTGACCATCGAGTATGTCAAAGCGGACAATTACGCAAAAGAGTATGCGGAGTATCTCAAAGAGGTGGGGGAGATATGCGATAATGAAAGTAAATTTTCAAAATAATATAGCTTTAATAATACAAAAAGGTATAATTTCGTATCATTTTATGGTATCATTGCGCCTTCAAAAAAGAGTGTATGGAAGGAGAGACGATGAATATCCAAGAGATCAAGGATATCGTACAAGAGGGGCTTGGCTCTATTATCACGGACGACGGTTCACATGAGCACACAAACAACGAAAGTAACTACATTGCCAAAAAGATCGAGCTTTACAAACAAAACGGCTATGTAATTGAAGGTGAACTCAAAGAAATAGTGGCTCAAGAGAATAAAGAGTATTTTGCATTTTTGCAAGAGTGTGCCGAGGATTAGTATGCAAGATCTTTTTGAAGATATCGCAACCAAGATTAAACTTGTGATGGATGAATATAAAGAGCTTGAAGAGCAAGCCGATGAGATTGGTGTAGGTGCGCATATTGCCAATGACTTCCCTAGAGTTTTTACTGGTGCAGCTCCACAAGAGATAGAAAAGCGACAAAAAGAAGTCGCGGAGTATATTGTTGCATTTCTCAAAGAGTATATCCAGTTGTTTAACATACTGCCCGAAAAGATAGACAATATCAAAATATTGTATGCCTTTGGAATGTATATTTTTGAGAAATTCAACTCCTACCACGGTATCGTCTTTTTTCTTACAAAAGCGGTTAACGAAATCGGAGCGTCTCAAAGGCACAATATCACCATAGATCCAGTGATGAATCAAAAAGTGGTCAAAATCGCCAAAATGGGACAAAAATATTTCTTTAGATATTACGGTGAGTTTGGCATATACCACACTTTAGAACATCTCTATAGAACGCTTAGATAGCCTTTTTAACAAAAAACTCCACCGCTTCTACAATCTCGTCTTCGATTTTTTGAGGCAGCTTAGCATTTTCGTCGATAGGCAAAAAGGGGCGAGCCGGGATGTGGGCTCTATGGTTTTTGCCAGCATCCCCTCCAAACTGGTGGATGGCGGCATACTCCACATTGGTGCCCAAGACGAGCTTATCTTTGGTGGCTACAAAGTCGACGCTCTCGGCCAGCGTGCCTCTGTTTTGCAAGATCTTCTCATAGCCTTTTTTTGCCTTTTGGCGCTTGGTGGACTCGGCCAGTGGATGCCAGGGGCGCCCCAGGAAGCTTTCCGTTTCAAAGTTTTGCTCCACCACATCTATAAGAGTATAGCCGATTTGGCGCATCAAGGGAGTGAGATCTTGCACCCTCTTTTGCAACTGGGCGAGTTTTTCTGTGATGTTGCCATCGAGTTGTACTTTGATTTCAAAGCTCATCGTTGTTCCTTTGTGGTATAATTACCAAAAGGCAGATACGTGCTAAAGGATTGGATAGGAGCTAAGCCTTGAGTGGGAGGGTATGCTCCTATCAGGGCGGTAACCCACTCTCAACCCGTTCCATTTTAGCTATCTGCCTTTAAAATACATCAGAATCCCTACTCTTTGTTTATCAAAATATTTCAAATCTTTCGTTTTGAAAAATGTCCATGCAAGAGATCCATCTCGTAAGAGTCTCACTATGACAATCGCATTATCTTTTTTGGTTTTGAAAAATTTTATAAACCTATACCTTTTTTTGAAATATCTATCATCTGTATACTTTTCTTTGACAGCCCAGATCTCATCGGGATCAGTTAACGTGGGCAAAACAAAATGTGCAAATCTTTCTCTATTGTCTTTGTTGTCTTTTACGATATGGCGTATCATTTGTCGATCGAGTAATACTTTTGTAATTGGCGTCTGAATAATATTTCGATCTTTGTCACCAAGTAAAATCTCTTGTAAAACTTTTATAGCTTCTCCATCATTTTTCGCTTTTGGTAAAGTTTTTGGGGCATCTTCGAAATTTTCTCTATCCAATTCGCTTGCACTCGGTAAATTGAAATCCTTGTAAGTACTTTGTGCAGCTATTTCTACATCATTTGCACTCAACCTATCAAAAAACCTCCCCTCCCTCACATCGTAGGCCCAGTCGGGATCTACGGCATGAAGAGGAAGGGTGCTTTTGTCCGTAGGGGTCACTTTTTTGTGTGCGGGCACGGCTCTGACTCTGCATCTGCAGTTCCAGCCGTTTGGGGGATAGTGGGTGCGCCAAAAGTCGTCATCCTTTGGCAAGACTACGCCGTGCAAGGCTCTGTGGCTGGGGCGGGTCTTTTTGTCCAGCA
>WGBB01000039.1 GCA_015494505.1 Nitratiruptor sp.
GCTCGAGACCCAGTGCGTAGTCTCGCAGCTCGCGTACGATCTTTTCTATCGAATAGAGCGAGGCGTGAAGGTAGTTTATCTCAAAAGGATGGAGCTTTTTGAGCTTGATGCGCCGCAAAATCCGCTCGATATCGTAGATCTGCTTCAAAAGCCTCTCAAAATGTTCAAAAGTTGGTAAAAAGGTCTCTATAAGCGTATAGCGGCGTTCCAGCTCCTCGCGATTTTGGATGGGGTTGAGGAGCCGCTCTTTGAGAAGTCTCTTGCCTATGGGCGTAGAGGTTTTGTCCACCAGGCGCAGAAGCGTCATCTCTTCAGGGTCGCGCGAAATGATGTTGAGCTGCTCCAAGGCGTTGTTGCCTAGATACACAAAGTGCTTGTCTCCCAAAAACTCGGGTCGTGCGAGCTTTTGGATTAGCACCGGGTCGTGCTCGATGATGAAATCCAGTAGCAGCGCCAGCGATTCGCTGGCATAAGGATAGCGCTCGAGGTCCAGATACTCGATGGGCGAGAGGATGGAGTTGATATCGAAAACCTTGGCGAAGAGCTCGTTTTGGTAGGCGATTTTGAGGCGGGTGGTGTTGTCATTGCAGGTGTAGTGTTCTAGCTCCAAATAGTTGGCCACGAAGTCGCGATCCGCCTCCCCTTCGACGGTGAGTAGCACTTCGCTAGTCGAAAAGCTTTGCAGTAGCGTAAAGAGCTCATCGAGTGCGTAGGTCTTATCGTCGCGCGTGGAGTGGAGTTCGTTGAGGATGGTCTTACCGGTGGTCACGTCCACGGCTGCGTAGCCTGTATAGTAGGCTCCGCCACTTGCACCCACGATGAGGGAGACGATGTAGTTTTCCGTGGGTTCAGTCTGGTAGTCGAAGTTGGTACCGGGGGAGATGATATTGGAAATGTAGCGCTTGACATTGGGCGGCTCGCCCTTTTGGCGCACCAGCACGATGGTGTAGCGCTTGGTCTGCACGAGGCGTGCTAAGTAGCGCTCGATGGCGAAGTTGGGCACGCCGGCCATCAGGGGATTGGCGATGGAGTTTTCGAGGATGGATTTGTTCTTGCGCGTTAGCTGGATATTGAGGAGTTCTGCTATCTCTTTGGCTTTGCCGATTTTGAGCTCGTCATTGTTGACTTCATAGACTTCGAAAAAGGAGCCTATCTCCATCAGGACGACGGTGTTTTCGCCGTACTTTTGCTCGAAGAAGCGCTGCAGCTCGAAGTAGATTTCCGTCAGGAGCCGTTTTTTGTCGCCAAGAAGTTCGTTGAGATGCGCGAACTCTTCCAAAACCATCCCCTAAATTTTGTATAATTGTAGCAAAAAAGGCCTGCTATGCAACTGTGTGTGGCGCTCGACCTTCCCTCCAAAGAGGCCAACCTCGAACTTGCTCGCAAAATCGCCGATCTGCCCGTATGGCTCAAGGTGGGGCTGCGCAGCTTCATCCGTGACGGCTTCGCCTTCATCGACGAGCTCAAAGCAATCAGCGATTTCAAAATCTTCCTCGACCTCAAGCTTTACGACATCCCCAACACGATGGCAGACGCCGCCGAAGAGATAGCCAAGCGCGAGGTGGAGATGTTCAACGTACACGCAAGTGCCGGCAAACGCGCTATGCAAACTGTGATGGAACGCTTAGAAAAATTCCCCAAGCGCCCCTTGGTGCTGGCCGTGACGGCTCTTACCTCCTTCGACGAAGAGGAGTTTCGCAGCGTCTATAACGACTCCATCGAACACAAAGCGAACGCATTTGCGAAGATGAGCTATGAAGCGGGGCTCGACGGTGTGGTCTGCTCGGTGTATGAGAGCAGAGCCATCAAAGAGCAAACATCTGACGATTTCATCACCCTCACGCCCGGCATCAGACCCTTTGGCGAGAGTGCAAACGACCAAAAGCGCGTAGCTGATATCCATACCGCGAAGGAGCAAAAAAGCGATTTCATCGTAGTGGGACGCCCTATCTACCAGGCCGAAGACCCCAGAAGCGTGGTAGAAAAAATATTGACAAATATGCGAAATTAATCTATA
>WGBB01000040.1 GCA_015494505.1 Nitratiruptor sp.
CCGGCGATACGCCCGATTTTGACCACCGGCTTGCCGGTGGCATACATCAGCACCATATTCATCTGCAAAAGTACCTTAAAAAGGTCACGGATGTTGGCAGCATTGAAATTGGCAAAACTTTCGGCACAGTCACCGCCCTGCAGCAGTATCGCCTCCCCGCGCGCCACTTTGGCGAGGCTGTTTTTGAGTTCTCTCGCTTCGCCGGCGAAAATCAGAGGCGGGAAAGTTTTAAGTTGTGCCTCTATTTGATGCAGCTTCTCTAAATCGTCGTATGTAGGTTGCTGTTTGATAGGAAAATTTCTCCAACTATCGGGACTCCAGCTCATCCTCTGTCCTTATTAAGAAATTGTGCAATTATACCAAAAATAGGAGCACACTATGATTGTAGCATAAATTTATCAATGGAAAATTATTATCACACTTTAACGCGCTCATGCAAGGCTTTGGAGAGTGAAAGGGTATCGACGTTTTCGAGTTCCACACCCGTGGGTACGCCTTGTGCGATTTTACTAAAGGTTAGGTCGTAGTCTTGGAGCCTATCTTCGATATAGAGGATGAGTGCATCGTGCTGTATGGAGGGAGTGAATGCAAAGATAATCTCTTCTATAGGCTCCTTTTCAAGCAGGCTTTTGAGACTCTCTATCGCCGAGCTTCCCAACTCTTCGAAGACGAAGTAAAGCCCGTCGTACTCGCCGCTCTCTTCGATGATGAGGATATCTTTGGCGTTTTCGACGATGCAAAGCTTGCTACGATCGCGCATCTCGTCACTGCAGACGTAGCAGAGCTCATCTTCGCTCAGCCCGCCACACTGCGCGCAGCGATGCAGTGAACTTACGGCATCTTCTATGGCGTGCGCTATTTTCATGGCATCCATGGGATTTTTGAGTACCATATGGAAGGCCATGCGCGTGGCACTCTTTTTTCCTACAGACGGAAGCAGTTCGAGAGCCTCTACGAGTTTTTGGAACTTTCTGAGTTTCTTCACGAGCCCCTCGTTTTTGCCGCAATTATAGCAAATTTACCCAATTTTTGGTAAAATCAGGCAGCTTAAAAATATCTTAAAGGACAGAGACTTGGTAGATATCGACTACTACGAAATACTGGAAGTGGATCGCAACGCTAGCTTCGAAGAGATTAAAAAAGCATATCGCAAACTGGCACTCAAATACCACCCCGATCGCAATCCCGGAAACAAGGAAGCGGAAGAGAAATTCAAACTGATAAACGAAGCCTACCAAGTGCTCAGTGACGAAGAGAAGAGAGCTCTGTATGACCGATACGGCAAACAAGGCCTTGAAAACCAGGGATTTAGCGGCTTTGAGCATAGCAGCTACGACGATATCATGGACTTTTTCGAATCTGTTTTCGGCCAGGCTTTCGGCGGAGGATTCGGCACACATCGCTCTCGCCGCCGCCAAGAGAAGTATCCACTGGACATCTCTTTAGAGATAGAAATTAGCTTCGAAGAGGCACTGTTTGGGACCCAAAAAGAGATCGAATACAGCTACAAAGTCCCCTGCGAAGCATGCAGCGGCACGGGTGCAAAAGGCGGCAGACTCTCCACCTGCCCCGAATGCCACGGCCGTGGACAGATATACTATCGCCAGGGTTTCATGACCTTTTCCCAAACCTGTCCCCGCTGTGGCGGCAGTGGCGAAAGCGCTACGGAGCGATGTGAGGAGTGCGGCGGCAAAGGCTTTGCCACCAAACGCGAGACCATCAAAATCAACATCCCCGAAGGCATCAACAGCGACAACCGCATCCGCGTCCAAGCTAGAGGCAACCTCTCTCCTTCGGGGCTACGAGGAGACCTCTATATCTATGTCCATGTGAAAGAGGATGACCACTTCGTTCGCTACAACGACGACATCTACATGGAGGTGCCCATCTTCTTTACGCAAGCGGCCCTGGGAGAGACTATCACCATCCCCACACCTAGAGGAGAGCGTGAGCTCAAACTCCATCCCGGCACCACCGATAAAGAGCAGTTCGTCTTCAAAGGCGAAGGTTTTAAAAACATCAATACCGGACGGTATGGAGATTTGATAGTACAGGTAAAACTCATCTTTCCCAAAAAACTCACGCAGCAACAACGAGAACTCTTAGAGAAACTTCAAGAGAGCTTCGGTGTAGAGTCCAAACCGCATGAAGAGCGTTTTTCCGGCATTTTCGAAAAGGTCAAGAAGTGGTTTAGCCATAAAGATTAGCAACGTTTATGAAACGCATAATTTGCTATAATGAGCGGCTACATTTGAAAAAGGAGAAGAGATGAAAAAAAGTATACTCATCTCTGCTATCGCAGCGCTCATGCTGGGATCTGCAGCGTCCGCACAAGGACTGAACAAGTACGAAGTAGGCCTCCAAGGCATCCTCGAGACGGTGGACAACGATTCCGTGCTCAAAGATAATATCGGCGGTTTCGGCGCACGCGCCAACTATCGCCTCGAAGATAATTGGCTCGTGGGTGTTGGGTATCAGCGCTTTAGCTCACCAAAAACTCGCGTAGCAGGATACGATACAGACATCGACCGCTACTTCCTCAATGCCACCTACGAAGTCAACCCCCAAAATAGTTTCGTTCCTTACGTAATCGCCGGTCTTGGATACCAAAACATCCATGACGAACTTCCTACATTCGAAAAAGGAGCCGTAGGACAGATAGGTGTGGGCTTTAAAAAGAAACTGCTTGAGTATTTGAGCCTCGGCGTCGAAGCGCGCTACATCAGAGATTTCAAAAACACCGATGATGATTTCGCTTTGGGAGCATTTCTCTCCATTCCATTCGGATATGAAACTCCCGCTGCACCTGCACCGAAACCTGCTCCAAAAGATAGCGACGGTGACGGCGTAGTGGATAGTATGGACAAATGTCCCGGCACTCCCGCAGGAGCCAAGGTAGATGCCAATGGATGTGAAATCGACAGCGACAAAGACGGTGTCGTCGATAGACTCGACAAGTGTCCAGGTACACCTGCCGGTGTGCAAGTAGATAGCAACGGCTGTGCGCTCGACAGTGACCATGACGGAGTAGCAGACTACCTCGACAAATGTCCCGGCACTCCTCAAGGCTTCCAAGTAGATGAGAAAGGATGCCCTGTCATCTACAACTTCCAAGTCAACTTCGATTTCAACAGCGCAAAAATCAAACCTGAATATATGCCAAAAATCCAAGAGTTTGCAGACTTTTTGAAGAAAAACCCCGCATACAAAGCCGAAATCCAAGGCCACACCGATAGCGTGGGTTCAGCCGCATACAACCTCAAGCTATCAGAACGTCGCGCAAAAGCTGTCTATGAAAAGCTCATCGAGCTTGGAATCGACAAAAACAGACTCACCTACAAAGGCTACGGAGAGACGAGACCTATCGCTCCTAACACCACAGAGGAAGGAAGAGCGCAAAACCGCCGCGTAGAAGCGCATCTCTACTACTAAATCCCTCTTTCCCCCTTGTGGGGAACCATCCTCTCACACGTATCTCTCTATGTGAAAGATATATATAAAAAATGAGATTTACGCCATTTCGGCCAAAGGCCGAAATCGTTAGATTTTGAGGTCGATATGGTATTTACGCTTTTTGTAGTAAGCTGCTGCGATGAGTACGAAGATAATGGCTATGGCCCAGTAGACCCAGACTGGAATAGGAACAGGATCGCCTTTGGCATAAGAGTGGAGGCCGCTTAAGTAGTAGTTGACGCCAAAATAGGTCATAATGACGCTTCCATATCCCAAAAGCGCCAAGACGTTGTACAAAAAGAGGCGGTTCATTTTTGGAATGAGTCGCACATGCTCGATAGAAGCGTAGACGAGGATCGTCACGGCTGCCCAGGTTTCCTTAGGATCCCATCCCCAGTAGCGACCCCAGCTCTCATTGGCCCATACGCCTCCTAGGAAGTTTCCTATAGTCACCAACACAAGTCCAATGATAAGGCTCATCTCGTTTATAGCCGTGAGCTCTTTGAAGGTGAGCACCATGAACTCTTTGTTCTTTTCGTTTAGGAAAATAAAGAGTACCAGCACGATAAAGGCCAAAAGCGCAGAGAGGCCGAGGAAGCCGTAGCTTGCCGTAATCACGGAGACATGAATCATGAGCCA
>WGBB01000041.1 GCA_015494505.1 Nitratiruptor sp.
CGTAGAGCGTATTTTTGGGACGCGATTTTTGATACTGCAAAAAGAGATAGCTAAAAGGGGAGACAATTCGCTTGGTGGCATCCGCGGCGAAGATCTGGTTGAGAGCTTTGGGTTCCACGGCTATAAGCCACCCCTGATGCTCTATTACCGTCCCTTGCGCTCGGGAATCGGTCTGTACGACGATCGTTTGTGCGGGTGTATCGAGAAATACGCAAGCTTCGCTCACATCTGTCCTTTATGCGTTGTCGCTTAAAGCCTCCAGCCGCCTCTTGACCTCCTGGCGCGCATGCTCCTCGTCCATTCGCGTCAGCTTAAACGGCTCTCCCACTTTGAGCACCAAAGTGCTAAAGGGCTTTGGGATGATAAATCTATCCCAGCTTCTAAGCTGCCAGTACTTCGAAGCGCTATAGCTCAATGGTACTATATAAGCGTCCGATTTTTGTGACAAAACCGTGATACCCGGCGCCACGGAGTGCCTGGGTCCCCGTGGACCGTCAGGTGTGATCGCTACGTCGCTACCGGACTTGAGCTTTTTGAGCGCTTGGATAAGCACTTTCGCTCCACCCTTTTTGGTTGAGCCGCGAATCGCTTCGAAACCGAAAGAGCCGATAGTTTTGGCTATCAGCTCGCCGTCGAAATGCTCGCTGATCATCACCGCTATGGGATGATCGCCGCGAAACTTTTTGTACAAAAAGGGCTGCATCAAGAGCTCGCCATGCCAAAAGGCGACGATGAATGGCTCTTTAGGTAGATTATCGGGGATATTGTAAATCTTTTTACAAGAAAAGAAGATGATGCGCATCAAAAGCGCGCCGAGAGGAGGTACAAGCATGATAGCCAGCCGGCGCAATAACTGTTTTTTCATCTACCGAGTACTTCACCTTCAAGGGAGAGGCGCCCCGGTTTGGTGATTTTCACATCCACGAAGCGGCCCAGGAGCTCTTCGCTCCCCTTGACCTTGACGATCCAGTTGTTATCGGTACGGCCGGCCACGTAGCCGCCGGGCCTCAGCTCTTCGAAGTAGACGGTATAGACCTTGTCTTTTTCTTGGGCGCTTATCTCATCGAGCATCCTTAGATGCAGCTCTTGGAGGTAGCTTAGACGCCGACTCGCTATCTCGTCCGGTACTTGGTCTTCGTAGTCTTTGGCAGGAGTGAGAGGACGGGGCGAATACTTGAAGCTAAAAATCTGCTCGAAGCGTACCTTCTCGACTACATCAATGGTATCTTCAAAATCTTTGTCGCTCTCGCCGGGAAACCCCACGATGATATCGGTGGAGATATGCACATCGGGTACCATTTCGCGCAGCTTCATCGCCCTATCTAAAAACCACTCTTTCGTATAGCCCCGCTTCATACGGCGCAGCACTTCGGTACTGCCGCTTTGCAAAGGCATATGCATCGATTTGCAGATTTTGGGATTGGTGGCGAACTCTTGCAAAAACTTGTCATCCATATGGAGCGGATGGGGCGAAGTGAAGCGGATACGCTCTACGCCCTCTATCTCGCTTACCATCTTTAAAAGATCGGTAAAGTCGATCTTGCGATCGTGGTCGCTAAAGCGGCGTCCGTAATTGTTGACGTTTTGCCCCAATAAAAAGATCTCTTTTGCTCCGCTTTCGGTGGCGCGTCTGGCCTCTTGCACGATCAGCTCGGGCGGAATGGAAATTTCTTCGCCACGGGTGTTCGGCACGATACAGAAGGTACATTTCTTGTCGCAACCGATAGAGATGTTGATAAAAGCTTTGTAGGGTGAAGAGCGAAAATCGCTAAATGCGTAGGTGCTCTCGTCATAATCGATATCCACCTCTACGGCTTTGTCTTTGTGGATGACTTGCGTAATCTTGGAGACGTTGCGCGCTCCCAGTACGAAACTCACATAGGGCGCTTTTTTGATGATCTCTTCACCCAGATGGCTGGCGGTACAGCCGCACACCCCGATCTTGGCTTCCGGTTTTTTGACCTTGTTGAAATAGCCTATCTCGCTAAAAAGCTTGTGCACAGGTTTTTCGCGCACGCTGCAGGTGTTGATAAGGATGAGATCGGCCTCTTTGAGCTCGTCTGTGAGGGTGTAGCCCTCTTTTTGGGTCAGTTCTGCGATGATGTGCTCGCTGTCGCGCACGTTCATCGCACAACCGAGAGTCTCGATGTAGAGCTTTTTCATGCTAGGATATGCACCTCATAGATGTAGTCGTTTTCATCCAGGCCGTACTTCACTTCGCGAAAGTAGACGCTATAGCCCTTTTCTTCAAAATAGTCTACCATCTCCATCAGGTCTTTATGGGAGTTTTCCCTATCGAAATAGAAAATCTTGTTGCCCTCTTTTTCCACAGCCTCTTCGATTTTCTTGATATCTATCTTTTTCGGTTTGCTTGCTAGTGTCTCGCGCGC
>WGBB01000042.1 GCA_015494505.1 Nitratiruptor sp.
CCTAAAATATCGCCCGTATCCAGCCCCTCGTCCATCAGCATCGCCGTGACACCCGTGATGGTATCACCGTTGAGCAGCGCTTGCTGGATGGGACTCGCTCCTCTATAGGCAGGCAAGAGCGAAGCGTGGAGATTGATACAAGGCGCGATATTCAGCACCGCTTTTGGCAAAAGCATCCCATAGGCAGCCACCACGATGAAATCGGGACGATAGGAGGCGATTTTTTCTACGATTTTCGTATCTTTAAGCGTGCTTGGCTGCAAGATGTCGATTGCAAGCCCCTTTTCTTGGACATAGCGCTTGGTATCGGGAGGCGTGAGGCGCTGCTTGCGCCCTACCGGTTTGTCGGGCTGAGTCACGAGGGCTACCACGTCAAACTCTCGCACCAACCTCTCCAAAATCATCGTAGCGTAATCGGGGGTGCCCATAAAAACGATTCTCATCGCGTTCCTTTATAGTCGAGCTCTCTTCCCAAGAGATTTTCTAGCACAATGGTAGCATAGCTTGCTTTAGGGAGTGTAAAACCTATCTCCACACCATCTTGTATCTGTTTCGCATAGCAGTCTCGAGGATAGATGAGCGCCGGGCGTCTGGCTCCTCGCACCGGCAGGCGCATATCGTAGCGACGCTCTATCGACCTCGCAGCCTTGCCGGCCTTCGCCATGCCGCGTCCCGGCAGAAGTCCCGTCACTATGCCTTTTTCATAGAGATCACCCGGCAGCTCCCTAAAAACGCCCTCACTCATTTCCACGCGTTCAGCCAGCCATAAATTAAAAAGATAGCTTTGCCACACACTCCACAAGTAGCGCTGCCAGCGCCTATCTTTTGGGAAATACTCCCCTTCGACCAATGCTTTGGCCTGCCGCAAGGCATCGCTCCCAAAACGCTGGTAGCCAAAGTAGTTGGGCACACCCTCTTTGGCAAGAATCTCCAGAGCGTTTTGGACTCGCTCGCTAGAAACTGCACCGCCTATTTTGATGACGAATTTATTGCCTCGCAAATCGCCCAGCCGCAGGGGACGAGCACTTTTATAGGTGGCAAGGATTTCCATTTTTGGATGGCGAAATTTTTGGGGTTTGGTGCTATCGAGACTAAAATACTGTATAGCCGTAGCGTTTTTGTCTTTGAGCCCCGCATAGCCTACACGCGCACCGAAAGAGCGCTCCAAAATATCTGCCACTTCCCAGGTACTGAGCCCCAGTTTGCGCACCTTAAAAATAGTGTAGCGACCTTTGGGATGGGGCTGGAAATTTGGCAGCTCCTCGACGAAGAAACTCTCGGGACTTTGGCGAAAAGAAAAAGAGAGAGAAAATGCTCTTAGGTAGCGTCGCATGGCAAAAAGAGCGTACCCCCACGCTGCTTATTTTCGAGCAAAAAGCTCTTCGCAGCACTCAGGTCAAAGCCACTGCCCAAAAACATAGGCTTGCCGTGGGAGGTAAGAAACTGCGCCGCTTTAAGCTTCGTAACGATCCCGCCCGTAGCAAAGGAGTATGTGGGATTGCACTCATCTTCCAAAAGCTCGGTGGGAATTTCGTAGACCTTTTCTAAAAGCTTGGCATCTTCGTACTTTTTAGGGTCTTTGTCATAGAGCCCGTCGATATCGGTAAGGATCGCCAAGAGATCTGCATCGAAATAGTAGGCCACATGTGCAGAGAGCTGATCATTATCGCCAAAGACCAGCTCTTCCGTGGCCGTCACGTCGTTTTCGTTGATGATAGGTATCACACCGTTACTAAGCAGCACCTCGATGGCATTGCGTGCATGGCGCGTACGCTTGCGGCTATCGAAATCATCGGCGCTCAGCAGCACCTGCGCCACGGTAATGCCATATTTTTCAAACTTCTTTTGATAGCTTCGCATCAAAAGAGGCTGCCCGATAGCGGCGAGGGCTTGTTTGTTTGAAAGCTCCGACTTATCGAGCTTACACTTGGTGTATCCTGCAGCCACGGCGCCTGACGAGACCAAAATCACTTGCATCTTTTTATGCAGTGCGCTCAGGAATTCCACGAGATTGGCCATACGCTCCTTGGCGAGCCGGTTGTTCTCGGTGAGCACCGCACTGCCGACTTTAACCACTACTCTCTTCACGACGTACCTTTTTGACTAAATCATACAGAGCAAATTTGAGCGGCTCGATGTTTATCTTCGCCACCGCCGAGATACCGAAAACAAAAAAGGGCAGCTTGTTATCAAACTCCTCGATATCTTGCACATAGTAGCGATAGGTTTCATCAAGACCGTAGCGATTCTCACCTCCTGGCGTCAAGCCCAAATGAGCCATAAAATTTTCTATTCTTTCGTTCGCTTCATCTTTGCTCAGAGCATCCACTTTCGTCAGCGCTATGGCAAAATCGCGCTGCGCAAGCTCTTCGCTGAAGTTTCGCAGCTCCTTTTTAAGCGTCTTATACTGCGCCACAGGGTCGCGAAAACTGGCGATATCGATCATAAAGAGCAGCGACTTGGTGCGCTCTATGTGCTTGAGAAACTGCAGCCCAAGTCCCTTGCCTTCGCTGGCTCCTCCGATAATGCCCGGGATATCGGCCATCACGAAGCTCTCAAACTCACTTACGCGCACCACTCCCAGTTTGGGCGTGATGGTTGTAAACTCGTAGTTGGCGATTTCAGGCTTGGCATTGGTGATAGTGGAAATCAGCGTGGACTTGCCCACATTGGGAAATCCCACGAGCCCCACGTCTGCGATGAGCTTGAGTTCGAGGCGGATACGGCGCTCTTTGCCGGGCAGGCCCGGCTGGGCGTAGGTAGGTCGCTGGTTGGATGCACTTTTGAAATGCCAGTTGCCCTTACCCCCTTTGCCACCTTCTAAAAAGAGCACCTTTTGGCCATCTTCTACCAGATCCAGCAGGAGCTCGCCGCTCTCGGCATCAAAAACTTGCGTACCGGGAGGGACGATGAGGATGAGATCTTCGCCCTTTTTGCCATGCTTCTTGCGCCCTTCTCCGGGACGTCCGTTTTTGGCTTTGAGGACTTTTTTGCCTTTGTAGTGTGCGAGGGTGTGGGTGTTTTTATCCACTACGAAGTAGACATTCCCTCCATCACCGCCGTCACCGCCGTCGGGACCGCCTTTGGGGACGAATTTCTCTCGACGAAAACTTACAGCACCGGCACCGCCTTTGCCTGAATGGACTGTAAGCTCTACGCTATCTATAAACATCGTTATCCTTGATGGGATTAGTAATCGGGAATTGGGAATAGATGAAGGATAGGAACCGGAAAATTTCCGAATTCCTCATTACTAAAGGGCGGGCAGATGCCCGAAGGGGTTACTCTGCCGGATAGACGGAAACTTTTTGGCGCGTTTTGTCGTAGCGCTCGAATTTTACATATCCGTCGATGAGGGCGAAGATTGTGTGGTCTTTTCCCATTCCTACGTTGTTGCCGGGATGCACTTTCGTGCCTCTTTGGCGGATGATGATGTTGCCTGCGCGCACGAATTCGCCGCCGAATTTTTTCACACCTAATCTACGTCCCGCACTGTCGCGGTTATTCTGGGTACTCCCCTGACCTTTCTTGTGAGCCATACCTTCTCCTTATGCGTTGATTGCAGTGATTTTGACGCGTGTAAAATCTCTTCTAAAACCGCGCTTGACTTTGGAGTCTTTTCTGCGGCGCTTTTTGAAGATGATCACTTTCTTGCCGCGCCCTTCGTTGATCACTTCGCCCTTGACCACGGCACCTTCTACGTAAGGCGTACCGATTTTGAGCTCGCCGTCGTTGACTGCGAGGACTTCGGTAAATTCCACTTCGCTTTTGGGCTCGAGACCCATCTTATCAAAAAGAATGATATCGCCCTCTTTGACTTTGTACTGCTTTCCGCCGTTTTTTATGATCGCATACATCCTTCTCATCCTTGCCTATACTTTTTGGTTCGCAATAGTAGCAAATTTTAATTTAAGAGAAGTTTAAACTTTAGCAATAGCGTCGATTTCCACGAGCGCGTTCTTTGGCAGCGTCTTCACGGCCACGGTGCTGCGCGCCGGCTTGTGTGCCCCGAAATACTCTTCGTAGATGGCGTTGACGGTAGCGAAATCTCCCATATCCGCCAAAAAAATCGTGGTTTTGATCACTTTATCCAGCGAGCTGCCTCCGGCTTCGAGGACGTTTTTGAGATTTTCCAGCACTTGTCTCGTCTGGGCTTCGATGCCTTGACCAAGCACCTCTTCGCTGCCATCAGGCTTCAAAGCAATCTGGCCGGAAGTAAAGAGCATATCCCCAACCCGCACGGCCTGGGAGTAGGGACCTATGGCTTGCGGCGCATTGTTGGTAGCTACGAACTCCATTTTATTTCCTTTTAATATTTTTGGTCATATCATAGAAAAAAAAGGCTTTAAAATGGATAAAGAGGCCCTTAAAAAGAAGCTCTTCGCCTACATTGACACCCTCAAGGACAAAGTAATCACAGTCAGACGCGACATCCATCAGCATCCCGAGCTCTCGGGCCAGGAGGTACGCACCAAATCGCTCGTCAAAGGAATCCTCGAAATAGAAGGTTTTAAGATAACCGAGTTTGAAGGCCATAACGGTCTCGTGGCAGACCTAGTGGTGGACGAGAAGAAACCTTTCGTAGCCATCCGTGCCGATATGGATGCCCTGCCTATCGAAGAGCACACCGGCAAACCCTACGCCAGCGAAGTAAAAGGCGTGATGCACGCCTGCGGGCACGATGCCCATACCGCCATAGCCGTGGGCGTAGCGCTGGCTATGGCACAGTTTCGCGACGAACTGCCGGGCAATATCCGCTTCATCTTTCAGCCCGCCGAAGAGATCAACGAAGGGGGCAGCGAGGAGCTCATCCGCGACGGCGCCCTCGAAAACGTCAAGGCGATTTTCGGCCTACACGTCTACCCCTACCTCTCCACCGGCCAGATAGGCTACAAATACGGCGTGATGATGGCCAGTGCCGATACATTCACCATCGAGATATTCGGCAAGAGCGCGCACGGAGCCAGACCCCACGAAGGAGTGGATGCGATTCTGACTGCCTCAATGTGCGTCAACTCCCTCAATCACATCATCTCACGCCGCATCGACCCACTCCATCCTGCCGTCATCAGTCTCGGTACCATAGAAGGCGGTACGGCACCCAATATCATCTGTGACCACGTCAAACTCACGGGAACCGTGCGCACCGTCAACGAAGCCGTGCGCAAAAAGATACCTCTGATGATGGAAGATAGCGTCAAGGGTATCACCCACTCTATGGGTGCCAAGTACAAATTCAGCTACGAATTCGGCCAACCCGAGCTCATCAACGACGATGCGATGGTGGATGTGCTTGTACAAGAGGCCACGAAGATATTGGGAGCCGAAAACGTGGTAGACCTCAAAGACCCCGTTATGGGAGGTGAAGATTTTAGTCGCTACCTACAAATCGTCCCCGGTGCCTTCTTTCGCCTAGGTGTGTGCAACCCCCAAAAAGGCACTTGCGTGTCGCAGCACAATCCCAAATTCGACGTGGACGAAGATGCGCTCCCTATCGGGATGAAAGTACTTAGCGCCGTAGCCATCGAGGTGATGGATGAAAAATAGAGCCTCGCTTCGCCTACCAAACGACATAGAGTTTGCTAAACCGCTGCTTGCCTTTTTCGATGAGCTCTGCTCTATCGTCGATTTTCCGGCCAAGGAGCGAGGAGAGCTCAAAGAAGCACTTTTTGAGCTTTTCGAAAACGCCGTAGTGCACGCCTATGGCAATGAAGAGGGCCAGATCGAAGTGGTTTTCGAGCTTTTTGATAACGGCATCAAAATCGACGTACACGACTGGGGTATACCCATCGATCCTGCCGTTATCAAGGCGGTGCCCATTGATCTACAAGAACGCGACAAAGGGCTCAATCGCGTCTATCGCCTCGTGGATGAATTGCGCTTTTTCAACCTCGGGCTCGATGGCAAGAAGTTTAGCATCCTCAAAACCATCCCGATGCATCTGCGCCTCAAAGAAGATATCCCCTACTACAGCGATATCGGCGAGGATCTGGATGTCTCGGCCAAAGAGATGCTGCGCGACCGCCTGGTAGTGCGCACCTACCGAAGCGGTGATGAAGTGTGGATACCAAAACTGATCTACAAAAACTACGGCTACACCTACTTTAAAGACACCTTCTACTATCCCGAAAAGATCGCCCAAAAAGAGAGAAGCGGCGAGATTCTCTCGGTGGTGGCCGAGGTGGACGAAAAAATCGTGGGACACTTCGCTCTCGTGCGCGTGCCAGACTCCAACATCGCCGAAATCGGCATCGCCGTCGTAGACCCCGCCTATAAGGGGATGGGGATAATGAAGGAGATGTTCAAGCTTCTTTTACAAAAAGCAAAAGAGCTCGGCCTCGACGCGCTCTTTGGCGAGGCGATCACATTCCACCCCTACTCCCAGCGTGCCAACGCGCGCTTCGGTTTTGCCACCACGGCGCTGCTGCTAGGTGAAGTGCATCAGATGGTGCGCCTCAAGGGGCACAAATACCCCTTTCGCCAGCGCCGTGGCGCCGTGGCACTGGAGTACAAAATCTTCAACAAACGTCACAAAACCATCACCCTGCCGGCACGCTACGAAGAGATCGCTCGTAAGAGTTATGAACTCTGCCAAGTGCCCTATATCCTGACAAAACGTAGAGCTTTCGATGATGCAAATGAGCTCACATTGGAACATAATCCCACTTTCGCTATCAGCACTATCGTCATCGAACGAGCCGGCGAAAGTTTCGAAGAGGAGTTCAAGCGCTTCTTCGATCGTGCCATCGCCAAGCATCCCGATATGATCTATGCCGATATCAACATCGAAACCATCGGCCCCATAGAAGATGTGGTGCAAACTCTTCGTGCTTACGGCTTTTTCTATGCTGGGATAGTCTTTTTGCGCCGCAGGGGCTGTGACTATCTGCGTTTGCAGTTTGAAGCGAGCGAATATATCGAAGAGGAAAACATCGTCTGCTACAGCGACTATTGCAAAGAGCTCCATCGCTTTATCCTCGCAGACAAAGAGGATGTTTATAATAATCTTTAATATCTTTATGCTACAATGGTCAAAAACTTTGCAAAAAGGATGATCCATGGATCAACTCGTGCATCTTCTCGATGGAATTAAGCTACCCTTTGAACTGCCGCTTTTGCTGCATCCCCCTCTCGTGCATTTCGCTATAGCGCTGCCGGTCATCGCGCTTTTGTTGGAGATATCCAATATCTTTTTGAAGCGCCGCTGTATCGGTGTGATCTCCTCTTTACTGCTGCTTTTGGCGGTTTTTGTCTATTTAGGAGCCTTCTTTGCAGGAAAAACGGACGGCAGCGAAGCGTACGCACTGCTGAGCCAAGCCGGACAAGAGGAGCTCAAAGAGCACAAAACCTTCGGCATCTATCTCGTCTATGGCATCGCACTCGTTTTTATCCTCAAACTGATCTTCGCTTCTATCAACAAAACACTCGCAAAAGCCTTTTTCGCTCTCATCCTCGCTATCTTCGTAGCACTCGTGTTCAAACAAGGTAAAGACGGCGGCGAACTGGTCTATAAGTACGGTGCAAACGTAGCGCCCGTAAGCGCGATGGATGATAAGATTATGGATCTCGAAGACGAAGTGGATACCCTCAAAAGCGACCTGGAGAAATGCAAAACCGATCTTAAAGCCGCACAAAGCAGCCCGGCAGAAAAACCGGCAGCGGAGCAAAAACCGCAAAGCAAACCTGAAGAGAGCCAAACGCCGGCTGCGCAACCTGCTGCCGCCGCTGCACAACCCGCTTCTAGCGAAACTACTCAGCCCAAAGAGAGTGCAGCCGAAGCCAACGCCACGGCTGTAGAAGCCAATGCTACGACCACACAGCAAACCATCAAAGAAAAAGCGACGCAAGTTCTAGAGCAGATCAAACAAAACGTCGAAGGCAATGTCAGCGCTCACTGAGCGCTGATGCCTAGAAGCTCCGTATCACTTCCTTGAAAACTTCATAAAGCCCCACTACCTCATCTTTATGCGTCCGCTCGTTAGGAGCGTGAATCGTATCGTTTCGTACGCCAAACTCTATCGTTTTGACGCCGTGTTCGGCGAAAAACCTGGCATCACTCGTCCCCCCTGCAGTGGAATGCTTGGGCGTAATACCCGTCACTTTTTGGATGGCTGCATCGATGAGACGTACCACTTTGCTTTTGGGGTCGGTGATGAAGGGCTTGGCACTTTGGCTAAGTTGCAATGTATAGTTCATCCCATCGAAGTAGCGGTGCACGAAACGCTCTATGTCTTGCATCGTGGTTTTGGTGTTGTTGCGCACGTTAAACATCATCTTGAGCTTACCGGGCGTGACGTTTGTCACCTCCATACCGGCGCGGATATCTGTGATGACGAACTTGCTGGGAGCAAAAAACTCATCCCCTTCGTCTAGGTCTACGCCAGCCATCTTTGGCAGCACCTGCGCCACTTTATGGATGGGGTTGATGGCCTTCTCGGGATAGGCAGCATGGCCTTGCTTGCCTATCTTTTCGATTACGCCGTTGATGGAGCCGCGGCGCCCTATCTTGATGGCATCACCGAAGCGCTCCTCGCAGGTGGGTTCAGCTACGATGGCGTAGTCGGGCAGCAGATGCATCCGCGCTAGCTCCTCGAGCGCATAGCGCGTTCCCCACTTGGCTTCTCCCTCTTCGTCGCTTGTGAGCAGTATCGAAAGCGTCCCGTTGAAATCTTTCGCTTCCTTGCACGCCTGCACGAAGGCGGCCACACCGCTCTTCATATCCTGTGCACCACGCCCGTAGATGTAGCCATCTTTTTCTACGGGCTCGAAAGGGTCGCTCTGCCACCCTTCACCTGGCGGCACCACATCCACGTGCCCGGCGAAGCACAGATGCTCCCCTTCGCCGAACTTCTTATACAAAAAGAGATTTTTTACACCGTTTTTGTCAAAATGCAGTCTCTCAAAGTCTGCCAAATAGTCGGCGATAAACTCCAAACTCCCCGCATCGTCGGGCGTGACGCTGGGGAAACTCAGCAGTCGCTTAAAAAGTTCGATGACCTCCATCACTCTCCCTAAAATTTTTTATCATACACAGATAATCTTCGATATTTTCGAATCGATGGTTACCGCCATACTCTACGATACAGCGCTGGTTCGCATATTTTTTGAGTGCGACGCGGTAGTCAAGCACCTCGTCACCCGTTTGCAAAAGCACCAAGAAAAGGCCGCGCCGCAGATTCTTCGTATCGTAGCGCAAAAGATCGCGCAGATACTCCTCCTTCCACATAAAGCGCACTCCATCGCAAAAGCGCTCCTGCTCTCCCACATACGGTCGCAAAGTATCGTAGGGATGGACGCTTGGGTTGATGAGCACCGCCTTGATGCCGTGCTTTTGGGCTAGATACGTAGCGTAGAAGCCTCCCAGCGAGGAGCCCACCAAAAGATCGATAGGCTCTTTGGCTATCAGCTCATCCAAAAAGTGGATCGCCTTTGCGGGCGAAAAGGGAAGGTCAGGCGCTACCACGTCACCGAAATAGCGGCGCAAGGCCTCGCTCTTGTTGCCCTTGCCGCAGCTTTTGAAACCATGTATGTAGAGTATCATGG
>WGBB01000043.1 GCA_015494505.1 Nitratiruptor sp.
GGAGTGATATCCAGCTTCGCAGGATAGGCCACTTTTTTATAAAAAAAGCGCATATAGGCTTCGGGATTCTTGGCGAAAGTGAGAATCTCTTTGTGTTTGGCGGCTTTGGGGAGATAGTCGAAGTATGCAGGTGCGAGAAGCTGGAGCTTTTGGACGCGCTCGCCTCTCTCCACTTTGCGCAACGCTTCCAAAAACGCTCGCTGTGCACCGCGGCTAAAGCCTGCTATCGTAAACTCGCCGAAATCGAGAAACTCACGAAAGAGCACCTTCTCGGTGCGAAATCCAAAACCGCTAAAAAAGAGCATCGGCTATTCTTTTGATATCCTCTTTACTCACCGCTTCGTGGGAGCGGAGATACTCGGCCACTTGCAAAAGGAGTTTTTTGTGGGAAGCCAGATACTCCGTCAGCTCCGAAACGCACTGATGCACGATGCTCATAGCGTCACTAACGTCTGCATAGAGTTTATCTCCCATACCGTAATGGAGCACCATCTCTTCGGCCAGGCTCTTGGCTTTGGCGATATCCTCGGCAGCCGTGGAGAACTCCTCGTCGTAGATGAGCTTGTGTGCTACATACCCGGCAAGATGGAGTTTGATCTTGGCCAGGTAGTCGCTGCGAGAGAGAATCTCTCGATCGAGCTCCTTGATACTCCCGCCCACAAGCGTCAATTTATCGAAATCTATGCCGTACCAATGGGCCGCAAGTGCTTTGGCCGCTTGATAGACGCTTTGGATCTCTTTTTCCTTATCGCTAAATGCAAGCAGCTTCTTCTTGCCCCAAAGCACCTTCTCCTTCACAGCTTCGAAATCCTCTAGCTCGACAATCTTTTTGCCTTTGCGCAGGGCATAGAGTGCCGCTTCGTTCACGAGGCTCGCCAGTGCCGCACCGCTAAATCCCACGGTCATCTGCGCCAATGTTTCGATATCCACGTGGTGAGGGATGCGCCGTAGATAGATGTGCAAGATTTTGGCACGCTCCTCTTTGTTGGGCAAGGAGACGAAGATGCGTCTATCGAAGCGCCCGGGTCGCAGGAGCGCTTCGTCCAGCACTTCGATCTTGTTGGTCGCACCGATGACTATAACGCCAGAGCTATCCTCGAAGCCGTCCATTTCGGTCAGCAACTGATTGAGCGTAGCTTCGCGCTCGTCGTTGCGCATACCGCCTCGCGCTTTTCCCACAGCATCGATCTCGTCTATGAAGATGATGCTAGGCGCCATCTCTTTGGCTTTTTTGAAAAGCTCGCGCACTCGCTTGGCACCCATCCCTACGTAGATCTGCACGAAGGCACTGCCGCTTTGGTAAAAAAAGGGAACACCCGCCTCGCCCGCTACGGCTTTGGCGATGAGGGTTTTGCCTACGCCCGGAGGCCCCACCAAAAGCACGCCTCTTGGCATCCGAACACCGAAATCGCGAAACTTCTTAGGATTTTGCAAAAAGTCGATAATCTCTTCGAGCTCCTCTTTTACCTCATCGATACCCGCCACGTCATCGAAGGTGACGTCACTTACCTGCGGAGTGATGTTTTCGCTAAATTCGTCGTGCATCTCGGCGGGAGCTATTTGGATTTGATGCTTGATAGGGATGGGCTCTTGGCGGTTTCTACGCAGATAGTAGACCACAAATCCCACGAAAAAAGCGAGGATGACAAGAGAAAAAACGTCATACCAAAGAGTATAATCCTCCTCCATCTCCACGGGCACCTTTTTATACAGCTCTTCGATATCCACCGCCCCTTTTGGGATGAGAAACTCGTTGCCGCCGCTTTTAAGATAGATGTAGCGCTCCCCCACCTTGGCACTGTCTATGAGAGAGTTTTCCAGCATTGTTTTGTACGTAGAGTAGTCGATGGGTGCCGGGCGCTGGATTTTGAGAAAAAAGGCAGCGCCCAAAAGTGCAAACACAAAGAGCGATATAAGAAGAATCAGCAGTTTTTTTCTAAAGTTTCGCAAAGTTGCCCTCTTTTTTGGCTTCATACTCGTTGATAGCCACCCAGGTGCCTTCTAGGTCCAGGTCGCTTTGGACGAAGACCGGGTTGTAAAACTGGTCGTGTCCATAGTAATGCTCACCCTTTTTGCTCTCGATGAGCACTTCTAGAGGCCTTTTGTTTTGGCGAAAAGCGAGATTTTTTTCCTCTATTATACTCTTTATGATTTTATAGCGCTCCTTGGCGATATTGCCGGGCACTTCGGGACGCATAGAGGCTGCGGGTGTGCCGTCGCGCTTGGAGTAGGTAAAGAGGTGGATGTGCGTGAGGGGAAAGCGCTCGATGTTGCGTACAGCCTCGCTAAAAAGCTCCTCGGTCTCGCCGGGATGGCCTACGATAAAATCGGTGCCTAGCGCATAGCCGTGTTCGGCGATACGCATAAAGAGCTCCAAGTCGCTCGCCACGTCGTTGCGGCGATTCATAATCTCGAGCATCTTTTGGCTCGTGTGCTGCAGTGCGATGTGCAGATGCTTCGCCATCCACGGCTCGTCCAAAATCTCCATAAACTCTTCGGTTATCTGAATAGGCTCGATGGAGCCGATGCGAAGGCGGCGCACACCGCGAATGAGACTGAGGCGCTTAAGCAGTTTTGCAAGGCTCGAGCCCGTATCTTTGCCGTAGCTGCCCACATTGGTGCCTGTGAGGATAAACTCCCCGAAACCGTTGGCGGCAAGCTTTCGCACCTGCTCAACGATAAGCTCTTCGTCGTGGCTTCTGGCATTGCCCCGCACGTAGGGGATGATGCAGTAGCTGCAGCGAAAATCGCATCCTTCTTGAACTTTGATAAAAGCCCTGCTTTTGCCGATAAACTCGCCTACTATCTCCCTATCGACGCTCTCTAAATCCCCAAGCTCGAAAAAGCCTTCGCTTTTGAGCAGCTCGTTGATGCGCCCCTTTTCGCTGTGACCGAAAACTCCGGCTACTCTCTTTTGGGCAAAGAGCGACTCGCCTTTGGTAAAAGCGCCACATCCTGTAAGGTAGATTTTTTTGCCTTGGCGGTTGATTTTGTTGATGTAATTGCGTACGCTGCTATCGGCCCCGTTGGTGACGGTGCAAGAATTCACCACCACGATATCGGCATCCTGCTCGTTTTGTGTGATGGTAAAATCCCTGAGTTTGCTCATCATCACCTGGGTATCGAAAAGATTGGTCCTGCAGCCAAATGTTTTGAAATAGACTCTCACGCCTCTTCCTCGTCGCTTTTTGGAGGAGTTGTAGCACGGAAATCCTCTTTTGTCAAGAGAATCTTTTGCGCAGGATATGTAATGGTGATATCGGGCTCAGCCAAAAAGCGTTCAATCACCTCGGCACTGATGGTGCTGCGAAGCGTGAGTGTGGCGTAGGAGTTGGTCATATACCACAGACTCACTCTAATACCGTACTCCTCGGCGAAGGTGTAGACGCGCACATCCACGTTTGTGTTTTTGAGATGGTAGGTGCTGCGCAGTTTGTTGAGCTGCTTGCGCGCGATATCGGTGTAGCCCTTGGCGTATTTGCGCGCCGTCTCCTTGGCGATGTAGGCAGCTTTTTTGTGGTTTGAATCGAATGTGATATTGAAATTGATACTATCCCAAACGGTCTTAAGCCCCTGGTGGGTGTAGTTGGCTATGAGGTCGGTGAAGATATAGTTGTTGGGGATAAAGACCACGCGCCCAGAGCGGATGTTATGCAGATAGCTGGTCAGCGTCACATCTTCTAGAATCGTTATGCGAAGCAGGGAAATATCGATGACATCTCCCACAAACTCTTTGCCCTCTTTGGTGACCTTGATACGATCACCTACGTGTATGGAGCCTCCCAATACGATCACCATCCAGCCAAGCAGGCTCATAAACATATCTTTCATAGCGATGGCGATACCGGCCGATGCAAATCCCAGGATCGTCACGAGGTAGCTGACGTTTTCGATATATGCAAAGAGCAAGATCAAAATCACGAGAATCGCGAAGTTGAAATTGACAATCTTGTTTGCCATATAGGCACGCTGGTTATCCTGAATATAGCGGCGTATGAGCCATTTGAGAATGAGACTTAGAAGAAAGAGTCCTACGATGATAGCGGCGATTGTGGCCGCTTTTTGGCTCTGGCGCTTGATCTCTTCAGTGGTTTTGAGGATATTTTCTTCGATTTTTCGGTTATAGACACGCAGGGTGTCTTGGGCGATATGGAGCGCATCTTCAAAATCGGCTATCTCTTGTTGGAGATTGTTAATCTTGCGGCGCAGCTCAGGGTCTTTGGTGATGCGATATTTTTGTAGATAGTGCATATATTTTTTGTGCAGAAGCTCGATGGCATTTTTAAGCTCGGCAAGCTTTTGGCGATAGTACTCTTTAGAAGAGTTGAGCTGCTTGATATAGGAAAAGGCGTTGATAATATCCACGGGATTCTTGATAGCCGGAGGACTTTCAATCGTTTTGGGTTTGAGCACTTCCAAAAAGGGGGACTCTTTATACTCTTTGAGTAGCTCCAGTTGGTTTTGGAGCGTCTCTTTTTTGGCGATGAGCTCTTTGATAGTTCCCCGTTTTTTGGAGCGCTTGGCACGCTTTATCTGATTGTCGATGGCTCGCAGCTCTTTGGAGATTTTAAAGTAGGTTTTATAGTTGTCGTAGCGCTTGACCCAGATGTTTTTGGCTAATTCTTCGTTCACTTTTGCAATATCTGCATCGATCGCTTGCGTATCGGGTAAAGTAATGGCAGTGACGTTGCTTTCGCTCACGTTTTGCTGCGCAAACAGCGTCAATGCCGCAAAAAGCAGCGCCAAAACTCTTAACATCTATCAAACTCCCTGAGCGTCTCGAAGATGATATCTTTTGGCACTTCATCGGTAATAACAAAATCACCTATCCCTTTGGGAAGGACGAAGGTAATCTTGTTGCTTTGGGTCTTTTTGTCTAAAAAGAAATGCTCGTAGAAGGCTTCTCGGTTTTTCACTTCATAACAAGTAGGCAGGCCGTAGCTTTGCAAGAGCGCTTCGATGCGTGCGGCATCCTCCGGCTGCATAAGGCCCATCTTTATAGCCATTACGTTCGCCATTACCATTCCCATAGCCACCGCTTCGCCGTGGAGGTAGCTCTTATAGCCCGTCTCGTTTTCGATAACGTGTGCGAAAGTGTGGCCGTAGTTGAGGCTAGCACGCACACCACCCTCTTTTTCATCGAGGGCGACTATACGCGCTTTAAGCTCCACGGAGCGCTTGATGGCCTCCTTGATGTTGGCTTCATTTTCGAGCCTATTTTTTTCGAGCCAAGCGAAAAACTCCCTATCAAACACCACCGCCATTTTTACTATCTCGGCCACGCCGGCAGCGAACTCACGCCCAGGCAGTGTGGAGAGAAAATGGGGGTCGATGTAGACAGCCTTTGGCTGATGAAAGGCTCCTATGAGGTTTTTGCCGTAGCGGTTGTTGATGCCGGTTTTGCCTCCCACGCTCGCATCCACTTGGCTCAACAGCGTCGTGGGTACTTGGATAAAGTCGATACCGCGCTGGAAGATTGCAGCCGCAAAGCCCGTCATATCCCCTATCACACCGCCTCCGAAGGCGATAAGCGTCGATTTGCGATCCAAACGATGATCGAAGAGGCGATCGAGCAAGTATTGGAGCGAATCGAAAGTTTTGTAGTCCTCCCCGTCGGGCAGGGTCACCACATAGAGTTCATCCGCCTCGATTTTTGGCAAAAGATACCCTAGATGGAGTCCCGCCACTTTGGGATTGGTGACCACTGCCGCTTTTTTGAGAGGCCCTATCTTGTGGATGGAATCGATAAAAATATCGTAGCTTCTATCATCGCTTTTTTGCAAATCGATATGAACGCGCATCCTCGCTCCAAACTATTTTTTTCAATTATAGGCAAAAGTTGATTAGAGTTTTATGATATGGGGATGAATATTTGATGAAATTGAGAGAGCTTGAAAAAGAGCGCTTCCGGGTCGGTGACGAAAATATTGAGAGGATTTGCTTTGAGCACCTTTTGACTAAAAGGAAAGACCAGGAGGATATCCTTCTCATTCTCGGCGATGTGACGGATAGGATTGCTTTTGGTTTTGAGGATTTGGAGCTCTTTAGAAAAGATATTGGAGAGGTTTTGGAAATGTTCGAGTACCTCTTTGTCCACTTCGTCATACTCAAAGAGCTTGAGCGAGAGTCCTAGCTGTACCGCCACATCGAAAACCACTGATGAAATTTTCTCATAGTTGCGCTCTGGAGCGATGATAAGACCTTCGCTGGAGAGTTTAGCTACATTGGAATTTGCAGCGCTAAAGATAGGGATGCCAAATGTATAGAGAGTCTCGCGCAAACTTTTAGAGCGAAAACAGCGATTGTGCACGATACACAGTCCCACACGCCCTCGCTCTAAATCCATTCTCATTACATCCATGCCCTTATCGTCACGATACTCTATCATCACTTCGATGTCGTCACTATCGTAACTCTTGATGAAATCTAAAAGAGCGATATCGTTGGGATTAATGACGCGGATGAGGAGTCTTTTGTCGTTTATCTTTTGGTGCAGGTAGATGGCAGTCAGAACCAAATGACGCACTTCATGTGCTTGGAGTGCCGCCATATCGATGAAAAGATAGCAATCGACGCCAAAGGGGAGTGGAAACTGCCCCACTTCGCGTTTTATGGAGCGAAAGACCTCCCGAAGCACCGTCGGCTCACCTATGAGCAACAGCAGATCGTTTGGCCATATCATCGTATCCGGACTGGGAAGAATCAATCTATTGTTTCGATAAATTGCCGCTATCTTCCAGTTTCTTTGCTCGATGCTCCCCACGTGCCTGTAGACATAGGAGCTCCCGAAGGGCACCAGCACCTCCATGATCTCCCCGAGCCCCAATCCCACGTTTTGGGCGATGACGGGGACGTTTGGCAGGTGGTCTATGACACGGTTTGCCAGGATTTCGTTGGCATTGAGTGCGATGAAGTTTCCGTCCTCTATCTCCAAATCCCAGCGATCGAGCACCACGATAGTGACACTCGGATCGAGCTTGCGCACGTTCTCGAAGGATGCGATGGTGTCGACCTTGTTACCAAGAACTATCACCACCTCTTTATAGCGGTGCAAAAAGAGTTTGGAAAGTTTCACAAAGGATGTGGGATCGAATCGATAAAAAGAGAAGTTGTCGTTATGCTCTTGGGGTTTGATCGATTCATCCATATAGACGATATGGTAGTGGTTTTGGCTCACGTAGTTGCGCGTGATTCGATCAATGAGATGTTTTGCTACAATACCGTCAGCTAAAATAAGTACATCGGTTCGCACACATCCCCTTGTAAAGGTAGTATTTTGGAGTTTCATATCGACGCGGTGTGTGGCCAAGCGCGCGCCACCACCATCAAAACATCTCATTCTACCATAAAAACGCCCGTCTTTATGCCCGTAGGCACGGCTGCGAGTGTCAAGGCCCTCGATACTATCGATCTCATCACACTTCTGGATACCCACATTATCCTGGCCAACACCTACCATCTCTACCTGCGCCCCGGCGATGCAGTGGTCAAGGAGTTTGGAGGCCTGCACGGCTTTACGGGCTATCAAAGAAGCTTCCTCACCGATAGCGGGGGCTTCCAGGCCTTTAGCCTCAGCGATATCAGCAAAGCCGACGAAAACGGCATAGAGTTCCAAAGCCACATCGACGGCTCGCGCCACTACTTCACTCCCCAAAAGGTACTCGATATCCAATATAACCTGGGCAGCGACATAATGATGATCCTCGACGACCTGGTGGCACTGCCCGCCACCAAAGAGCGCCTGGAGCTTTCCGTACGACGTACTACCCGCTGGGCCCAAGAATCGATCACCTACCACCGCCAAATGCAAGAGCGCGGCATCGGAGTGGACCAAAATATCTTCGCCATCATCCAAGGCGGCATCGACCCCGAGTTTCGCCGCATCAGCGCCACTGAACTTACGGCTCTAGATTTCGACGGATTCGCCATAGGGGGTTTGAGTGTGGGCGAGGAAAGTCTGGCGATGTACGATACCGTGGAGTTTACGACCCAGTTCATGCCCACCAATAAGCCGCGCTACCTTATGGGTGTGGGCACGCCTGAAGATCTGGTGGAGTGCATCGAGCGCGGTGTGGATATGTTCGATTGCGTCATGCCCACGCGCAACGCTCGCAACGGCACGATATTTACAAGCTTTGGCCGTCTCAACATCAAAGCGGCCCGCTATAAGCGAGACCACGCCCCTATCGATGAGAATTGTAACTGCTACACCTGCCGCAACTACTCCCGCGGCTATCTCAACCACCTCTTTCGGGCAAAAGAGCTTACATACTACCGCCTCGCCTCCATCCACAATCTCCACTACTACCTCACACTCATGCGCCAGGCGCGTCAAGCGATTCTTAACCAAGATTACGCTACATTCAAAAAAGAGTTCTATGCCAGGAGAGAGTCATGAAACTGGGAGTCAATATCGACCACATCGCGGTGCTACGCGAGGCGCGCAAGATCAACGATCCTGATCCCGTGGAGGCACTGGGGATCTTACGTAGAGCGGGGGCGGACCAGGTGACGATACACCTGCGCGAAGATAGGCGCCACATCAACGACTACGACGCCAAACGCATCGTGGAGCTCTCGGCGCTGCCTGTAAACATGGAGTGCAGCATCGATCCCGCTATCATCGATATCGTCTGCGAGCTACGTCCCCATCGCGCCACCCTCGTGCCAGAAAAGCGCCAGGAAATCACCACCGAAGGGGGCCTGGACGTGCTGGGCAATTTCGATCGCATCAGCGAGACGGTGGCCAAACTCAAAGAGCATGAAATCGACGTTTCGCTCTTTATCGATCCCGACTTCGAAGTGATCGCAGCCTCGGCCGATACGGGAGCGGATATGGTGGAACTGCACACGGGAGAGTATGCCAATATTTTTGCTATGCTCTATAGCAATCTCCCCCACACGCCTCACGCCATCGAGGAGCTTCGTCTTTCGCGCAGCGAACTCCAAGAGCGCCTCAGCCAAGCCATAGGAGATTTGGAAAACTCCGCCATCTACGCGGCAAAAGCGGGCCTTCTCGTAGCTGCGGGCCACGGGCTTAATTATCAAAACGTCTCTCGCATCGCCGAGATGCCCAATATCGTGGAGCTCAATATCGGCCAAAGCATCATTGCCCGCAGCGTGTGGGTGGGACTCGAGCAAGCGATTCGCCAGATGAAAGAGCTCATCGATGAAGCCTGTCATAGCCATTAGCATCGGAGATATCAACGGCATCGGCGCCGAAATCGCCCTCAAAGCGCATGAGACTATAAAGGAGTTTTGCAAACCCCTCTACTTTTGCAACCGCCCCATGCTCGAACAAGCCGCGAGGCTTTTAGGTATGGAGCTTCCAAAAGATTTGGAAGTAGAATATGTAGAGGGGGAATTTGCCATAAAGCCCGGCAAAATAAGCAAAAAGAGCGCATACCTCTCCTTCGCTTCTTTTACCAAAGCCGTGGAGATGACGGCCAGCGGCATCACCGATGCTGTAGTGACGCTGCCAATCAACAAGGAGGCGTGGCATAAGGCAGGCATCCACTACAGCGGCCACACCGACTATCTTCGCAAGCGCTTTGACAAAGAGGCTATCATGATGCTTGGCTGCGACAAGCTCTACGTGGCGCTTTTTACCGAACACATCCCTCTCAAAGATGTGCCAAAAAGTATCAAAAAAAAGTGTCTTGCACGCTTTTTAGTGGACTTTTACGAAAGTGTGCACCCTCTTTTGCCTGTTGCAGTACTGGGGCTCAACCCCCACGCAGGGGACGGCGGGGTTTTGGGCGATGAAGAGGAAAAAATCGCAGCAGCCATAAAAAAAGCCAACAAAAAAGTAGGCAAAGAGATATTCTTCGGCCCCGTAGTACCCGACATCGCCTTTACGCCGGAGTTTCGCAAGAAAGTCTCTCATATCGTGGCGATCTATCACGACCAGGGGCTCGCACCCCTCAAGGCCCTCTATTTCGACGAATCGATCAACGTCTCACTCAACCTACCTATCCTACGCACCTCCGTAGACCACGGCACGGCTTTCGATATCGCCTACAAAGGCTTGGCCAAAACCACCAGCTACATCA